>DVHV01000017.1 GCA_018711775.1 Candidatus Onthocola stercoravium
TATGTTTAAAAGAAAACTTTATGAAAAAGAAAGTATTAAGTATTACCGAAGAGGATTTTTAGATGGCATAACATTTACAACAGAATTTTTGAAACACACTAATTATGATGAAACATTACTATTTTTAAATAATACTTTAAATAATTTAGATTACTATGCTAAAAAATATCAAATGAATAAACGGGATTTAAAGAAAAATACTGAAGTATTAATACGTAATCTTCAGTATTTTTATAATGAGTAACACATATCACTTAAAGTCACATTGAAAAATTTAGCCAACTCATATAAATTAGGTAATGATATTTTAGTTATTCCTTTTTCCCATCTTACGATACAGGCTTGTGTTACTTTCATTTTATTCGCTAAATAACTTTGTGAATAATTATTTTTTATTCGCAATTTTTTTATATTTTCTCCCAATATTTTATAACTAAATTCTTTATTTATATTACATTTCCTATTATTACTTAATCCTAGTACATAATCTATACTATATCCAAAGTAATTAGCAAAATTACATAATTGCTCAACACTCATAAATGAAAGACCAATTTCCCACATCGAATAAGTCGATCTATTTACTCCTATAATACTAGACATTTGCTCTTGTGTTATATCTTTATCTTCTCTAATGTCTTTAATCCTAGTTGTATCAATCACTTGTATCACCTAGTATTATTTTCCCATTAAGAAAAAAAATATACTTAATTTGCCAATTTTAGTTATACATTTTTGCCAATTTGTGTTATAATCAACTTATAGTAGTAAGGAGTAGGTAGTATGACTAAAAGAAAAATAATTGTTTTTTCTACAGTTATAGGTATTGTATTAACAACTTTAATAATAACAAACTATTTAAACAATGATGGAGTAGTAATAGCAAGTGGTAAAAGTGAAGAAAGTGTTAATAATAAAACATTTTCTTTAATGTTAGAAACATCTGCAGGTTCAGGAGAATATCAAGTATCTACCGATACCACCTGGCCGGGCTCTGGTTATGAGTACAATGAAAATTTATCGAGTTGTGAAAATGGTAGTACTCTTATCTGGAATGAAGAAACTAGGTCAGTTTCTCTAAAAGCCAATATTTCTGATAAGTGCTACATCTTTTCACGGAGTGTCAGGACAAAATCTAGTTAAGATAATTAGAAATGATTCAATCGGAGGATTAGCATGGCATAAATCAAATAGGAATGATTGGACAGCATCGAGTTTGATGAATTTACTAAATGGAGCATACTTAAATAGTGAAAATGGCACCGGCGGAGAATATTGTTATGGATTTTCAACAACACCATCCAATTGTGATTATACAGAAACAGGAATAAACGATACATATAGGGCAATGATAGAAAATGTCACATGGTATTTGGGAGGATATTCAAGTACAAGTGCAACAACAGAAGCTTTCTATGGCTATGAAAGAGGAGATACAGTATATAGTGGAAGACCAACGGAAACTACAGGTTATATAGGACTTATGTATCCAAGTGATTATGGGTATAGTGTGCTAGCAAGTAGTTGTGCCAGAACAACCAATTTAGATGATTATGATTCAGCAACATGTGCTGGTCAAAGTTGGTTATATGGCCAAGGTGATGAATGGACAATTAGTCCGATTTCGTCGAACGGTAACCTCGTGTTTTATGTGAACGACGGCGGCGGCCGCTTGAACATCAGCGTCGCTTACAACGGGTATGACGCTAGACCTGTCTTATATCTTAACTCTAATGTATATGTTATCGATGGAAATGGGTCTATAAGTGATCCATACATTATAGGAATGTGAAAATCATTCCTTTTTATTATTTTGTGTGGTAAAATAAGGGTGGAGTTGAGGTTTATGAAAGTTAGAACACGTTTTGCACCTAGTCCAACTGGGTATATGCACATTGGTAATTTAAGAACAGCCATATTTGAGTATTTGTTGGCGCGTAAATATGATGGATCATTCATCCTTCGTATTGAAGATACTGATCAAACTAGAGAAGTTGAAGGTGCAATTGACTTTATTTATAAAACATTAGAATTATGTGGATTTAAAATAGATGAAGGACCTAATAACGATAAAGGATATGGTCCATATATTCAAAGTGAACGTAAAGAGATTTACAAAAAATATGCTGAAGAATTAGTAGAAAAGGGTAAAGCCTATTATTGTTTTTGTTCAGAAGAAGAATTAAACACCATGCGTGAAAGAGCAAATGCTCGTCATAAACCATTTTTATATGATGGCAGATGTTCTCGTTTAAGCAAAGAAAAAATCAAAGAAAATTTAGATAAAGGAATACCTTATGTAATTAGACAAAAGATGCCTAAGACTGGAGTAACTGTTGTTGAAGATTTAATCTATGGTAAAATAAAAATTGATAATAGTATTCTAGATGACCAAATACTTCTTAAAAGTGATGGTTTTCCAACTTATAACTTTGCCAATGTAATTGATGACCATTTAATGGAAATAACTCATGTAATTCGTGGTAAAGAATACTTAGATCAAACTGCCAAATACAACCTTTTATATGAAGCATTCGGTTGGGAAAAACCAACATATATCCATGTTGCTATGGTTCTTGGTGAAGATGGTAACAAATTATCCAAACGTAATGGTGATGCTTCATTCATGGATCTTTACAATGAAGGATATATTCCTGCAGCCATTGTCAACTATTTAAGTCTACTTGGCTGGAGTCCTGCAAGTAATCAAGAAGTATTTACAATGGATGAATTAATTAGTAATTTTGATGAATCGAGAATTAGTAAATCATCAAGTCAATATGATGTAAAAAAATTACAATGGTTTAATCATCAATACATTAAAAATATGCCTGATGAAGAATACTTAAATTGGATAAAAAAATATTTTACTCGAGATGTATCCGATAAAAGTGGATATTGGGTAGATAAACTATTACTTATATATAAAGACCATTTAAATTACGGTAAAGAAATAGATACATTAACTGAAAACTTTTTTGTTAAAGATATTAATATTGATGAAGAAGCAAAAGAATTCATGGCAAGTGACCCAAAAACTTTAGAAGTAACTGAATGTTTTTGCAAGGAAATTGAAAATATTGAATGGAATGTTGATGCTATCAACAATGCTATAAATAATGTTAAAAATAATTTAAATGTGAAAGGAAAATTACTTTATATGCCAATTCGTATTAAAGCAAGTGGCTTAATGCATGGGCCAGAACTTGCTGATACAATTTATTTAATTGGTAGAGATACAGTAATAGAAAGACTAAAATGAAAAAAGCAATAAGAATAATTACGGGGTTGGTAATAGTAGGTTTATTAATATTTGGAATATATAAAGTATTTATTGATTGTGAAAGAACCAATACTTTTTATGATAAATATTTTACCTTAGATGAAATGGACTATGCTGTTTTAGAAGATGAATTAATTGTTAAATTATTAGATATTAAAGATAATCGTTGTCTTGATGCTGATTGTGATAGAGAGGGTCAATATTTAGTTAAATTATTGGTTTTAAATGAGGCTAAAATTGCATATGTTGAATTAGGTACATTAGAACCTACTTCCTTTAAACTAGAAAAAATAAGTTTGGAGTATACTCTCAATTTAATAAGAGTAGATGAAAATGGTGCCACTTTAACTGTTACTCCAAATGTAGAAGAAGAATAGGTGCGTTATGAAAATATATAATACATTGACAAGAAAAATTGAGGACTTTGTTCCTTGGAATGAATCAGAAGTTTCATTTTATACTTGTGGTCCAACTGTTTATCACTATGCTCACATTGGAAACATGCGCAATTATATTGGTCATGATATTTTAGATAAAACACTAAGATATTTAGGTTACAATGTCAAAAGAGTTATGAACATCACAGATGTTGGACACTTAACTAGTGATTCCGATTCCGGGGATGATAAAATGGTTAGTAGTGCCAAGAAGGAAAATAAAACAGTTATGGACATTGCTAAGTTTTATACTGATGCTTTTTTCCGTGATTTTGAACTTCTTAATAATAGAATGCCTGATATAGTTAGTCCTGCAACTGCTAATATTGATGAATATATCAAAATAATTACCAAATTATTAGAAACAGGATTTGCTTATAAATCCGGAGGAAATATTTATTTTGATACTACTAAATTAGATGATTATTATCAACTAACTAACCATAAAGCCGACGAAATGGTCGTGGGGGTACGTGAAGGTGTTGAAGAAGATCAATCGAAGAAAAACCAAAATGACTTTGTTTTATGGTTTACTAAATCTAAATTTGATTCTCAAGAGTTAAAATGGGATAGTCCATGGGGACTAGGTTATCCCGGTTGGCATATTGAATGTACGGGAATAAGCATTAAATACTTAGGAGAATACTTAGATATTCATGGTGGTGGAGTAGATAACATTTTTCCACATCACACTAATGAAATTGCTCAAAGTGAATCATATTTAGGTCATAAATGGTGCAACTATTGGTTCCATAATGAACATTTAAATGATGAATCTGGCAAAATGAGTAAAAGCCATGGTGCTATTCTTACAGTTAGTGTCCTAAAAGAAAAGGGATATAATCCACTATCTTTCAGATATATGTGCTTACTTAGTCACTATCGCCGTCAATTAGTGTTTTCTTACCCCTCACTAGATGGTGCTGAAAATGCTTATAAGAAACTTTTAGGTCGTACTAGTGCTTTAAAGTTCGGTGAAAATGTTGATGAAAAAGCCTATAGCGAATGGGACAACAAATTCAAAAGTTGCCTTGAAGATGATTTAAATACTGCTAATGCATTAACAACACTTTATGATTTATTGAAAAGTGATTTAAATGATGATACTAAATATCATTTAGTAAGTAGTTGGGATGAAGTGTTAAGTCTAGATTTATTAAAAAAAGAAACAGTAAAACACGAAAAAGAAGATTATATTTTACAAAAGATTCAAGAAAGAAATGAAGCCAAGAAAAACAAAGATTATGCTACTGCTGATGCTATTAGAGAAGAATTATTGAACATGGGAGTTATTTTAAAAGATACTCGTGAAGGAACAACCTACGAATTAAAATAATGAAGAAATTATCATATTTAATAATTCTTCTTCTTTTTGTTCCTACCATTGTTTTTGCATCTAGCTTTGATATCACTGCTGATAAAGTAATCCTTTACAATTTAAATGATGATACTATCCTTTATGAACAAAATAGTAACGAACAAACAAACATTGCCAGTCTCACTAAGATTATGACTGCACTTGTTGCTATTGAAAATATTGACGATTATGATGAGTATGTGACCATAACTGCTAAGGATTTTGAAGGGACTAATGGATACTCGAAAGCGGGATTTAGCATCGGAGACCAAGTTACTTATCGTGATTTACTTTATGGCATATTACTTCCTAGTGGGGCAGATGCCGTTAATGCTATTGTCAATAATACTTTAGGTTATGATGCTTTTATTGATGCCATGAATAATAAAGCCCAAGAAATTGGCCTTGAAAATACATCTTTTTCTAATCCTGTTGGTAAAGATGCTACTGATAATTATTCAACTGCTAGTGATATAGCCAAGTTACTGAAGTATGCTCTGCAAAATGAATTGTTTAAAGAGATATTTACTACTAAAGAATACATTACATCTAATGGTATAAATTTAGAATGTACTTTATATCCTTATAAAGATATTTTAGATATCGATATGATTGATGGCTCAAAAAGTGGCTTTACTCGGGGGGCAGGTCGTTGTCTTGCCTCAATTACCACATTAAATGGGGTAGATTATTTATTAGTTGTAATTCATTCAACAACTGATCAAAATTATAGTGCAGTATTAGATTCAATAACTATTTATGATTATTATAATGATAATTATAGTTATCAAACAATTTTAACAACTAATGATGTTATCAAAACTATTCCTGTTAAATGGAGTAAAGTGAGTACATATAATATAACTAGTCCAGAAAATGTCGAACTATATTTAGAAAATAATACATCTGATGACTTAGTAATAAACTATGAAGGGGTTACTGAAATAAAAGAATTTACTAAAAAAGGAACTAAACTTGGAACAATTACCATATCTGATGGCAATGAAATATTATATACCGCTGATGTAACATTAGATTATGATATTTCTTATTATAACCCTTTTGTTTTTGGTGCAGGTATATTAATTGGCTTATTTATTTTATTTATAATATTTAAAATTATTAAAAGAAAAAGAAGACGTCGTAGAAAGAGAAGATAGTGTAAAGTAATTTACAAATAATATCTTTTCTTTTTTTCATAGTGTATAATATTAAAAAGGAGAAATTTTATGGTAAAAATAAATCATTTAGGAATTATTGTCGACGGTAATGGTCGTTGGGCAAAAGAAAAGGGCTTGTCTAGAAGTGAAGGCCATAAGGCTGGGGCTGAAGCATTAAGAAAAATTATTTTATATTTATCTCATGAAAAACTAGTTAATTATTTAAGTCTTTATGTTTTCTCCACTGAAAATTTTGCTAGACCTGAAGAAGAAGTTAATTATCTAATGGACCTTTTCTTAAAATGGTTTACAACTGTTAAGAAAGAATATCGTAAAGAAAATATCAAGATATATTTTTCCGGACGTAAAGAATATTTAAAGCCAAATATAATCGAAGCCATGGATACTTTAGAACGTGAAACAGAAAATAATGATGGGCTAGTTGTTAACTTTTGTTTAAGTTATGGAGGACGAGCTGAAATAGTTGATGCCACTAAAACAATAGTAAAAAAAGTCCAAAATAATGAAATATCATTTGATGATATCAATGAAGACCTATTTAGCAAAAATTTATCTCATAATCTTCCTGATGTTGATTTTCTAATTCGCACCAGTGGTGAACAAAGGATTAGTAATTTTATGCTTTGGCAAATTTCTTATGCTGAACTATATTTTCCTAAAGTTTACTTCCCAGACTTTGATCCAGAAGAGTTAGAAAAAGCATTCCAAGAATATGAAAGTAGAGATCGTCGTTTTGGTAAGGTTAAATAATTATGAATTTATATAGTAAAATGTTAAATATTCAAAACATAGATACTGAAGATTTAATAAAATCTGCAATTAGTGAAGTAAAAAATGAATTACAGGGTTTATCTCCGGAAAGAATGTGTTTTGTTTTCAGTAGTTATTTATATAATGCCCTTTTAAAAAGACATTTATTAGTCCATATAGTTGATACTCATGATTTAGGTACTAGTTATCAACATCGTTTTGTTATTATTTATAACGGAATTAATTACTATCTTTGTGATTTAACTTATTCAATGTTTCAAAACTCTTTGTTTCCTGAATTATTAAGCAATGGATATATGAAATGTGATAGTAATTCGTTAAAAAGTTATTTAGAAATTATCACTAGAGAAGATGTCGATTTAAGTATAGACGAAGTATTTAATACAAATAATAACTTAGGAAGGTGAATAGATGAATAAAGTTGTAATAATTGGTTGTGGCAATGTTGGTATGAGTTATGCTTATGCTCTAGTTAATCAAAAGTGCAATGTTGATGAATTGGTTTTAATAGATATTAATAAAGAAAAAGCTAGTGGAGAAGCCGATGATTTAAATCATAGTATCCCGTATTCTCTCAATAATATGACGATTAAAGCTGGAGATTACCTAGATTGTAAAGATGCATCTATCGTTATGATTGCTGCGGGAGCTAATCAAAATGTCGGAGAATCTCGCCTTGATTTAATTCACAAAAATACAAATATTTTTAAAAGTATTATTGATAATGTTATGGCTTCTGGATTTAATAATATATTTTTGATAGCTACTAACCCAGTTGATGCTATGAGTTATATAACTTATAAACATTCTCATTTATCTGCCTCTAAAATAATTGGTACAGGAACAAGTTTAGATACAGCAAGACTACGCTATCTTTTATCACGTAAATTTGAAATATCACCAAAAAATGTCCACGCCTATGTTTTAGGAGAACATGGCGATTCTGAGTTTGTCGCTTGGAGTAGCGCTATGATTGGTTCTGTTAAAATTGATACTATGTTAAACCAAAAAGAAAAAGATGCCATCAGTGAAGAAGTTAGAAACTCTGCTTATGAGATAATTAAGAAAAAAGGTAATACTTCCTATGGTATTGGTATGTGCCTAGTTCGTATTACTAATGCCATCTTAAATGATGAAAATGCTATCATTACAGTCTCAGCTTTAGACAAGGATGCATACATTAGTAGCCCTTGTATTATCAATAAACAAGGTATTAAAAGGAGATTAAAAATCGACTTAACTGAAGAAGAACAAGAACTTTACGATAAATCCAAAGATATAATTAAAAATTCTTTAAAACGTTAATTAAATGACTATTGATGTAAATAATTATGTCAATAGTTTTTATTTTGTAGTAAAATGTAAATGGAGGATATATGAAAGTAAGTGTAATTGTACCTGTATATAATAGTGAATTATATTTAAAGGATTGCCTTGATTCTTTAGTTAATCAAACATTAAAAGATTTAGAAATAATTATTGTCGATGATGCTTCAACTGATAAAAGTTTAAAAATCATTATGGAATATAAAAACAAATATCCTAATATAATAAAAGTATTTCAAAATGAACAAAATAAAGGACAAGGAGCTAGTAGAAATGTTGGTCTTTCTTTAGCAACTGGTGAATATATAGGGTTTTTAGATAGTGATGATTATGTTATTCCAACAATGTATGAAGAACTTTATGCCGCTACTAAAAAATATGATAATCCGGATGTTGTATCAACTAGACTTACTTTTGTTAAAGATAACGGTTTTTTAGGAAAAACATTTGAACCATACTCTAATGAGTCTTGCTATAGTCCTTTGAAAAATCCGGAACTAGTACTAGATGAATCACCTTCGGTTTGTAATAAAATATTTAAGAAAGATTCTATTAGCAATAATTTCTTAGAAAATTGTATGTGGGAAGATGTTGCTTTTACTTATGCCAGTTTATTTAATGCTAATAGAATTGTTCATCTTAATAATATGGGGTATTATTATCGTAAAAGTGCTACCTCCGGAGTATCGGCGAAAGGTTTCAAATATAATCCAAATTTATTAGATACATTTAAAGTTGCTGATAGATTAGAAAATGATACATTAAAAACTGGACGTTTTGAAAAGTTAAAAGAAAGTATTAGATATATGCAGATAGTAACAACTCTCCAAAGAGTAGCAGAAGTACTTAATTGGGACGAACCAGAGGATAGGAAAGAAGCATTAATATATGCTATGCATAGGTTAATAATTTGTAATTATGGTGACTGGCGAAACATGGATTTAGCTTCCCTTTCTATGCGGGTAGGAATCCTTGAATTAGATAAAATAAGAAGTATTGTAGAAAAATATGAAGCAAAATTGGTAGAACCTAACTTAGAGATGCCGTTCTTACTTTCTGATGAACCAAATAATTTTCCACCCAAAAGATAAAACACTTGACTTAGAGTAAGGTCTATCTGCTATTATTAACTTATGGTGATGAAATGAAGATAAGTGAAGTAAGTGAAAAATATAATATCCCTGCTGATACATTAAGATATTATGAAAAATTTGGTTTAATTGATAATGTTAGTAAAATATCTGGTGTTAGAAATTATAGTGAAGAAGATTGTTCCAGAATTGAATTTATTATCTGTATGAAACATGCTGGACTAAGTCTAGAAGATATTAAAACTTTTATTAATTTAAACAAAGAGGGAGATAAAACAATACCAGCAAGATTAAAGATATTAGAACATCAAAAGAAGATACTTGAGGATGAAATCAAAAACAAAGAAAAAACTCTGGACTATTTAAATTATAAAATTAATTTATATAAAGGAATGATAATTATGAAATCAAAAGTATATTTTATTAAGGAAATAACTCCTGAAAATATTATTAAAGCCTATGAAGCATTAGGTAAAAAACTAGAAGGTAAAGTTGCTGTTAAAATGCATTCTGGAGAACATGGCAACCAAAACTATTTAAGACCAGAATTTGTTCAAGATGTCATAAGACATGTCGGTGGTACAGTTGTAGAATGTAATACTGCTTATGAAGGTGCTAGAAATACAACTGAAAAGCATCGTGAATTAATTAAAGAACATGAATGGGAAAAATATTTTCCATTTGACTTAATGGATGCAGACGGACCAGACTTAGAATTAGATATTCCAAATGGTAAAATTTTGAAGAAAAACTATGTTGGTAAGAATTTAGCCAATTATGATTCAATGATGGTTCTATCTCACTTTAAAGGCCATGCTATGGGTGGTTATGGTGGAGCTTTAAAACAACTTTCTATTGGTTGTGCATCATCTGCTGGTAAAACACTAATTCATACTGCTGGAGTAACTGATAATCAATACGAATTATTTAATAACCTGCCAGAACAAGACCATTTCTTGGAAGCAATGGTTGATGCGGCATCAAGTGTAGTAAATCACTTTAATGGCAATATTGTATACATTAATGTTATGAAAAACATTTCTGTTGATTGCGACTGTGATGGTAATGCTTCTGCTCCATGTATGGCTGATGTGGGTATTCTTGCAAGTCTTGATCCAGTAGCAATAGATCAAGCATGCCTAGATTTAGTTTATAATAGTACTGACCCAGGTAAAGATAAGCTTATCGAAAGAATTGAATCTCTTCACGGTGTTCACACTGTTGAAGCTGCTGCTGAACTTGGTGTAAGTTCTCGTGAATATGAACTTATAACAATCGAATAAGTAATGTTAACTGTTACATTTTGTAGCAGTTTTTTATTTTGAAGTCGCAGAACAAAAAAGTAGAAAAAACAAAAATTTACATATCGAAAACGAACAAATGTTATGGTATACTGTATTTAGTTATAGGGGGGTACAATATGAATAACTTAGTAAAAGATGAAATTAATATTGAAGATTTGATTTATGAAATTCGGGGAGTACAAGTAATGCTAGACAGTGATCTAGCTAATCTTTATCAAGTGGAAACCAAAAGAATTAATGAAGCAGTTAGAAATAATCCTGATAAATTTCCAGAACGTTTTAGTTTTATTTTGACAGATATGGAGACATCAAACTTGAGGTCGAAAATTTCGACTTCAAAAATGCATGGTGGAAGAAGATATGCTATAAGAGTTTTCACAGAACAAGGAGTAGCTATGCTTGCTACAATATTAAAATCAAAAGTAGCAACAAAAATAAGCATCAACATAATGGATGCGTTTGTTGCAATGCGAAAATTTATTTCTAATAATTTACTTGAACAAAGATATATAAATAATTTAGTGATAGAACATGATTCGCAAATTAAATTATTACAAGATTCGTTTCAGAAATTTGAAGAGAAGAAAGAGGTTAATGAAATATATTTTGATGGTCAAATATATGATGCTTATTTCAAGATACAAGAGATATTTAAGGAAGCAAAAAGTAAGTTAGTAATAATAGATTCTTATGCTGATAAT
>DVHV01000138.1 GCA_018711775.1 Candidatus Onthocola stercoravium
ACATATCAATTACACCTTTTCTAATTAAATCAAAAAACGCATTTATACGGCTTGTCTTAAATTTAATTTTCTTTATGGCAACTTTATAATCTTGTTGATTAGAACCCTTAATTTTACTAATATATATCGCTTCTATTGTAGATTGCACAAATGTTCTTTTTTCTTCATACGACATATCAGTCCATTTTTTATTATGATTATTTTTATCTTCAATATCTTTAATAACTATATCATCTAATAAATCTCTTAGTTCATCTTTTCTTTCTTTTAATCTTTCATCAGGGGCTTCTAATTCAACATTATTTAATATTTCTGTTAATCTATCATTATCTACCATTAACGCATTATATGTTAAAGCCATATTAAATTGAGCAATATTCTCTAATTTATCTAATAATTGTTCTTCAACTTTGTTCTCATTTATTCTACTATTATTACATTTTTTACAAATATAATGCTTAATATTTTTACTTTTATTTGAACTTACACATAACATACTACCACACTCAGCACAATATAATGTCTTACCAAACATATAATCTAAACTACCACCAAAACTTTGCTTATTTTTTTCCATCCACACTTGGCAGTCATTAAATACATCTTTTGATATAATGGCAGGAACTACATCTTCATATATTTCAGTTGGTTTATCTTTTAATGTTTTTCTATGCTCTATATCTCCACAATATAATCTATTATTTAATATTTGCTGAATAGTCCAATCTTTCCACTGCATTAAATTATTGCCTTCTTCTTTTAATTTTTCAGCAATATAATAATATGAATAACCTTTTAAATATAAATTAAATATTCTTCTAATTGTTGGTGCTTCTTCTTCATTTATTATAGCTCTTTTTCTTAATTTAGGGTCTTTATTATTTTCGTCTCTTTTATAACCTAATGGCAATTTCCCTATTGGAATACCTTGTTTAACTGTTCCAACTAATCCCATAATAGTTCTTTCCCTTGTTTGATCAATTTCCAATTGTGCTAATAATATTACCATTCTTATAAAAAATATTCCATAAGCATTTTTTGTATTTATTTCTTCTGTAACTGACACTAAGCCACAATTATATTCTTCAATTAAACTTAATATTTCTTCTAAATCTCTAACAGACCTTGTCAATCTATCTAATTTATAAATACAAATCATATTTATTGTGCCATCACACATATCATTTAACATTTTTTGAAACTCAGGGCGACCTTTCATATCCTTAGCACTTTTTCCATCTTCTCTATAAATCTTACAAATTTTATACCCTTTAAACTTACAAAATGCTTTTATTCTATCTAATTGCTCATCTAAACTATGACCTTCGCGGGCTTGGTCTTCAGTACTAACTCTTATATATGCTCCTATTTTAATATTCTCTTTTTCTTCCATTTTTACCACGTCCATTACTATCAATAAATATTTACATTTATATTATATTATATTTTTTTTAAAATTTATTACTTTTAGCAAATTTATTCATTTTTCTTTAATAAATTATAAAATGTATTCGGCTTTAAACCTAACATTTCCATTGCTTCTTTACTTTTTATTTTCTTATTTTCCCATAATCTAATAACATCATCATAATTGCTTGGCTTTTCTATTTTAGGTCTTCCAAACTTAACTCCATTATTTATAGCATTACTAATTCCTTCTTTTTGCCTTTGCTTTATAAATCTCCTTTCTTGCTCTGCAACATAACTTAATATCTGCAATACTAAATCACTTATAAATGTACCTAATAAATCTTTATTATTTCTCGTATCTAATAAAGGCATATCAATTACTAATATATCAGCTTTAATATTCTTTGTAATATCTTTCCACTCATCAATTATCATATTATAATTTCTACCTAATCTATCAATGCTTTTAATAACTAATAAATCATTTTCTCTTAACACATTTTTTAATATACTATATTGCTCTCTATTAAAATCTTTACCACTTTGCTTATCAATATAAATATCTCTTTCATCAATACCATATTTTTTAAATGCTACTAATTGTCTTTCTTCATTTTGGTCTTTACTACTAACCCTTGCATAACCAAATATTTTATTCTTCATAATAAATTTACCTTCCTATATAATTACTAAATTTTCTAAATATTCTATCTATAACAATATCCATAAATACATCATTAAGGCCAACAATGATATTATTTTCTTTTAACTCAGCAATATAATTAGCACAAGCAATTGCATACGGAAATTCCCTTTTATTGTCTTCAATGTTTTCCATAATTGTATCAACATAGCCATTGCATACAAATTCTACTATTTTTCTCAATTCTTGCTCTTTCATTAGACACCTCCTTACTATGAATATATATTATATGAACATTTGTTCTATTTTCCAAGCCCTTTCTTTAAAAAAGTTAAAAAACTTTTCAAATATTTAAAAATTCAATTATATACTTTTACAAATACAAAAAAAGACTTAATTCATATTCAAATTAAATCTTTATAAACCTACACTTTTTTAAATACTATA
>DVHV01000139.1 GCA_018711775.1 Candidatus Onthocola stercoravium
GTATTCTTCTAATTCTTTAGCACAAATATCAAATGATACAAAACCATCATTCTCATTGATATTATGACCTGCCAGAATTGGAACAATTACACAGTAGTCATTTTTATAGTAATCAATGTAATCATTCCATAATTGATATGGACTTTGAAAACCGTGAATCAAAATGATTTTCTCATTTTTGGGATTACCATATTCTAATATTTCCATCTCAACAACTCACTTTCAAATTACTATTTATCAATATATATAGACAGATAATTTAAATATTTAATGTTAACTTTATTTCTAACATATATTATAATTACCTATTATTCATATAATCTAATAACTTGGTATTGATAGGTTTCTTCATCTTCAACATAACCTATGTCAATGCCTTTACCATTGTTAACAGTTGTTCCTGCATCAGCAGAATCTATAGCACCAGCTATTAACTCACTTACTTCTTCAGTTGTAATATCAGGATTATTGGCTTTAATTAAATATTCCAAATACTCGTTTATATAAGATGCAAATTCGCTATTTTTTTCAACATACAAAACCATATAATCAACAATATCACTACTTAAATCTCCAGTAAATTCTATTGGATAGACAATTAGATACACTCCAGTGATTAAACCATACCAATAAGCATTTTCATCAGTAGTCAAATAATCATCTGATGCTGGATTAAGAGTACTATTATCAACAACCTGAGCATTAAATTTGGCAACTAATACGTCTGCTGTTTCTCTTTCAACAGAACCATAATCTTGTTTTTCAGTTTGGCGATCTTCATCTACTGTTTCAGTACCACAGCCAGTAATACCTAAAAAAATTCCCAAACAAAGTAAAATAGATAACAACATTTTTTTCATAATCATTCCTCCATATTTAATTTTATTATAGCATAAAAAAGCAAATCTTTTATACTAACTGATTTGCCTTATTATTATTTACAAAATGTATCTATATTATCTATATCATACTTGCCATTTTTAATTACTTTATATGTTTCATTATCTTCATCAACATTGCATCTGACTACATCATAAAATAAAGTATCATAATATTTTACATCATCTCCCGAAACTGTTATTAAGGAAAATCTTGGTGCTTGATGAATATTTACAACACCAATGTAATCTATGGCTAATAATACTAATATAAAAATTATAAAATAACCAAAGTTACAAAATAACCTTTTTCCGTATTGTAATTTCTTAGTGAACCTACTAACACCAACCAAAGAAACTATTCCACCGAAGACAGAATAAATAGCTCCCCAACTACTATCACTAGGAAATATAGCCATGGCAGTAAGAGAAATTAAAACACCAAATACGATGAATATTAAACCAATAAAATTATTTTTATTTTCTAGTTTTTTATTAGTATAATCAATAGTATTAATTATATTTTCTTCTAACTTTTCTTGGTATTCTTTATTATTTACTACTTCTCCACTCATTAAATCATTTAGGGAAATATCAAGTTCACTACATAATGGTTTAAATAGTGATAAATCTGGCATATTTCTCCCATTTTCCCAGTTGCCAATGGTACGATCAGATACTCCTAATTTCTCAGCTAGGTCCTGTTGAGTCATATTCTTATTTTTACGACATTCTGCAATAAATTTACCAATTTTTTCTTGATTCATATTTTCTCCTTTCATACTCATCATATAAAAATTTTGGAATTTTTAACAGGAAATATATCAAGGGTTATTTATTGTCTTTCCATTCGTGATAAAGAATATCTTTTAAAACTAACATACTATCTAATTCATTAAAACCATAATTATCTTTTAGACTATTTAATAGTTTTCTTATTATAGTAGAATACTTAGATATGTCTACTTGTTGGGTATAATTCTTTAATACTGGATATTTTTTACTCCATGCATTTGTCCAGTTAATTTTTGATTCTTTTTCTTCATCAGTATTTTTAATTATTTCTTCTATTTCTTTTATATCAATATCAAAATCTATTAATTCATCTAAAGTTAAGTTATATAACTTAGCCAATTTTTTTGATTGATAAATATCTGGAATAGTTTCATCAGTTTCCCACTTAGAAATAGTTTGTCTACTTACTCCTAATTTTTCTGCCACACTTTCTTGTGATAAGCCTGCTTTTTTTCTTGCTTGAAATAAATTGTTTCCTAAATTCATGTTTTACCTCCACAATTAAGTATAAATCTTGTAATGGCTTTTTGCTATCAAGAATATTTTACACTTGTGCTATTTTTCTTAACATTTAATTTTGTTTTTCTTTTAAAATCTGTTCATTAAATTTCTCCATAAATTCATCAGTAGTAGACCAGAAAAAATCATATCCTGATATTTGATATAGAGCATAGGCACAAAGATATTCATAGACACCACGATTAGAACTTTTATAAATAATTAAATATAAAGGTTTCATAGCAGGAACTCCAATATCGACGACTCTTTTAAAGCGATCATACTCTAAAATCCTAGCCCAACCTTCAGTAACAATTATTTCGGGATTGGCTCTCTCTTCAGCGTAAGCCTCATCAACTAAAGTTTGCAGTTCGCTACCAATTTGATTTAAAATATCAACATTTATATTTTGCAGGAGCAGTTCTTCATTTATGCCATCTTCTGTAATTTCTTCCCACTTTATTTCATTTTGTTTGTTAGAGTTATTTTCCTCAGCAGTTTCACTTGAAGGACAAGTATAGTTTTCCCATTTAAATATAGTTTTTTTAGCACCATTTGAACAAAAATAGGTATCAACTAATACTCCCTTATCTAATTTTGTTAAAGTTCCACCATTATACTCTTCAGTTATTTTTATAACTATACCATTATTAAATACTTTGGCTTGGATAGTGTCTATTACCAAAAGAATTAATAATGTTACTATAACTATTACTATAATTTTTGTTGTTTTTTTCATACATTTTCCTTTCAAAATATTTTTAATTTATAAATATCACAATATCGGTAACAATTAATACAGTTAAACTTATATAAAACAATACTTTCTTATGTCTAAGTTTTAATTTAAAATCTGTATAAAATAGTTTTCTAACTTTATCAATAATTTTAAATCTTGTAATCAGAAAAGTAAATACCACTACTCCCATATAATTTAATATTATGTCATCAATATCAAAAGAACCTGTATGAGCAAATGCCTGTAACACTTCGATAATAATAATTGTTGGTATGATTATGACACTTTGTCTTAATATGTTTTTATTTTTTAAATTTTTGATCATAAGTAAAAATGATAATGGAATAAGCATAACAATATTACCTACAATGTTTTTTAATAGTAATGCAGTAGAGCCATATTTAATTTGGCGCATTATTGTGTAAAACGGCGTATATTGTCCAGCGTAACCCCAAGTATAAAAGGCTAAGCTTGTTCTTCCTATAAAAAATGTAAAGCTTATTAAAAGCAAAATAAAGAGAAATATATAAGCCAATACATTATTTTTGTATATTTTTTCTTCATTTATTAATATTCCGTAAGTATAAACAAATAAACAATTAATTAGCATAAATAAAATGCATTTAAAATAATTCATATTGTAAAGATATTGATTTCTTCCTACAAAGATTAAATAGCAAAAAATAATTATATTAATAATAAATAATAAATTTTTTATTACCAAAGCTCTTTTTTTCATACGTTTTCCTACTTTCAAATACTAAGATTTTCTTTTAGGTTATTCATCTTTTAATTAGTTCTAAATAATGCAACTAACTTAATTTGGTAGACGCTGTCTTCCAAATTGTATACAATAAATAAAATTTCATGTTGTTCTTAAATTTCTATTAATTCTAAATAATGCGATCAATTTAATTGCGACAACAATGCTGTCGCAATTGGAAATAAACAATAAAATTTTCTTACATTATTATTCATTGATTTATCCTATGTTACAACACACTACTCTTATTATATAATACATTAGAACAAAAGCCAAACAAGTTTGGCATCCTTGCATCACTACAAGGCATTTCTACTTCACAGAGTCCTTCGAACTCTCCATAGACCAGTTTCGGATGGTCGCCACCCTACTATATGTTCCATTATTATAACACTACTCAATTAATACATATTTTTTCTTATTATTTCAACTATATTCTATTCACCCCCATTTAGTTGATAAACCAATTATAGCAAACAAATGTATGTGTGTCAATTGATTTTTACTAAATAATGCAATTTCCTATAAAAAAAGAATTTCTAACTTAATTAGAAAAACTTATTTTATCAAAATAAACATCAAATGATTTATCTTTCTCTTCTACAATTGCATTAATAAAATCACTTTCCATACTTTCACTAAATCCAGTAAATACCTCTTCTCCAATTATAGTATAAGGTACTCCTCTAGATTCAACTTCCATAGCATCAGAGAAAGTTTTTAAAAGTTCAGCATTTTTTTCATTCTTCCAAGTTTCAAAAGTATATAGATTATAGTAATCTCCATATTCACTTTCAATACTATCGAAGAAAGCAAATTCACTTTCACAATGGGGACAGCCATCACCCCAGAAGAAATAAATATTTACTTTTCCCTCTTCTTTAGTTATATAATCCAAATTAATTGTATTTGATTCTTCAGTTACTTCAACATCATTATCATTTTCTGCACTATTTTCATTTTCTGCATCTTCTTTATCGATATTTGTATTATTGTTAGAAAGAGAATTATCTTTATTTACTTCAGCTAAATTAACATATTGTGTAAACCAATTTTTAAAGCCTTCCTTTGTTTTATAATAATCTATATCTTCATCAGCATTAGCATCTAGAAAGTCAACCATTTTACCATTTTTATATATTACAAATGAAGGATAATGTTCTAGGAAATCACCTAGATCACTTTCTTTTAATTCCGAATAATTTATTTCATATATAGTAATTGGGTATTCTTCTAAAAAATCATTTATAACAACTTCAAAATTAGATGATGCTAAACACATGTCCTGAGACACAAAAACTACAAATGATTCTTTATCGCTGATTAATTCTTCTAGTTCTGAAGTATTTATTTCTATTTTTTCTCCGGTATTATAATACTTACTTTCTAAAGAAAAAATTTTACTTTGATTTTGAAATATTAAAAATACTACAATAGCTGCAACAACAATGATTAGAGCAACTATACTAATTATTAGCCACTTCTTTTTCATTACTATACCTCATGAAGTGTTGTAAAATCAATATTATAATAAGGAACAATACTAAAATTATAATAGTCTTCGCCATCGATAGTTTTCTTAACTTCTACATTATTGTTGCCATTGTAACTCCAATAAGCACCAACATTATAAATTTTATTTTCATCCCAACCAAGGGCAACAAGCATGGTTTTAGTCATTCCGGCATAACCTCCACCACCACACATTAAGAAGATATTTTTATCTCTTGGAAAAATTGCTTCTAGAATTTCCATTGATTCTTCGTAGTTAGCAACGTAATTACCAGACTCATCTTGAGTAAATAAAGTTTCTCCAGTATAAGTTTCTCCAACTTCTTCTGGTAGACCTGTTACATTAGTTAAATAAGGATATGGGATAACTTCAAAACCTTCAACAAATCCAGAAAGATAAGAATCTCCACCGATTGCTTCATAGTTACCTGGATCTTTAAGCATACGCATATCGCGATAAACACTATCACTTCTACCTAAATATTCATCGATAGTACTTTCATTGATATTTTTGTCAATTCCAAACTGTTCTCCTCTTATACCATCAGATATTTCTGGTTTAGGTAATGTTTCTTCAACATTATTGGAAGTATCCTCCTTAAATATAAAATAACCTGCTGTTAGACCAACAATTATACTTATGATTGCAGTAATAGATATTATTAAAACTTTTTTCATACTATTCTCCTTTCGTTTTTTATTATAAACAAAAAATATTCATATAACAATAAACCAAGCGTTGATATGACTAAACGCTTGGTTGAGTTTGAAAAATATTTAATCCATACGCATGTGATCTATTATTTTAAATATTAATGCCAGCAGTAAAAGTACAGCAATTCCGATAATAAGTGAACCAAATAAAACAGAATCTCGCAATAACAATATTCCCAAAATAATTAAACCAATTAAAAAACTTATAGGTATTAGAGCAATAATTATCCTTAAAATTTTAGGAATCTTTTTATTAGGTAATGCTTCTATACTTCCATCAATTATTAATTCTAATATTAATTCAATAAAATCATCCATAATTTTTCTCCATCATTTAAATATATTTACTTGCTTCGAAATTATCGAAGAAATTAATTCTTAAAATTTTCTAAATCACTATAATATAAAATTTCTTTATTTTATGATTTAGCAAATTCAATTTCACTTTTAGTACTTTCCCCTATATATTTGTTAACATCTACTACTAGTATAGCATCAGCTAACTTTATTTTTTCTCTGTGTACTCGAGCAAACATTTCTTTTTCACTGGGAGTAACACTATAATTTTTATCAACAGGAAAAATTGAAGTAATAACAACATTTCCCTCCAATGTCATTTTTCTTGCTATACGTAGCATTTTAAACTTCCACAAATTGTTATTACTTTCATTTTTACTTTCCTTTATCTAATTAGTATCTTACATTCTATCTCTTTATCTACTAAATCTGCAAAGCTGTTAGCATCTTCCTTGTTACCAACAATTAAACCATAATGAATTGGAACAGCAATTTGAGGTTTAATTTCATTGATAAGTTCTGCGGCTTCACTATAAGTCATTGTGTAAGTTCCGCCGATGGGAACGAAAGCAACATCACATTTAACTTGTCTATTTTCTTCAGTTATATCAGTATCACCGGCGATATAATATGTAGTTTGATCTAAGTTAACAATATATCCCACCCATTCATTAGATTTAGGATGAAAATTCTTGTTAGTGTTATATGCGGGGATTGTTTTAAAATTTATTCCCAATACACTATATTCTTCATTAGGGCTTACAACTATAATATGCTCTTTAGCAAAACCGAATTGTAATACCATATCTTCTAAATCTTTAGGTACAACTATAGTTGTATTATCTTTTATAACTTTACTTATGTCTTCTTCGGAATAATGATCATAATGACTATGCGTAATAAATATAATATCAGCATCGTTATAATCTTTATTTATTTTAAAAGGATCAAAATAAATAATTAATCCTTTATTAAATCTAATACTACTATGACATAAAACTTCAATATTTTCTAACATTTTAAGTCCTCCATTATTTATAAGATTAGCATATATTAGCCAAATTTTCAACTAAGATGCCACTTTTCGCGGGGAAAGTTATTTTTGAATATTAAAAAAGCCAAACTCAGTTAAGAGTCCAGCCATAATTTAAAACTCTATTCAAAAATCTATATTTTATCAATAATTTTATATTAAATATTATCGCAATAGCTATGTATCAAATTCATAATAATAGAAATAATTGGTATCTAAATCATAAAAAGCAATAGTAAAATTAAAGGAATATCTACTAAACAAATCTTTATCGCTGTGTTCATCTGTTACGCTATCGTGTCTATCTATAAATAAGTAATAACCATTTTCTATTTTGGGTATTCCATTTTTTTCAGCTAATTCATAGCCATAATACATATCACCTTTATAGCCACCATACATAATTAGTCTTAGATTTTCAGATAGAGGTAACTCATTCCAATTGATTATTTGATTCAAAATATCATTATAATTATCCGAACAATCTGCTTTTACTATGCGTTCTCCATCTCCCAGGAATCCTCCATGGGAATTTTCATCGATAATAATGTTACACTTAGATAGGTCAACAGCGATTTCTTCATTTATATATTCTGTTGTTGTTAAATTTTCATTGGCAATGAAGTAAATTATTGCAACAATTAATAAAAATATAATTAAAATCATATATAGATTCTTTTTCATAAACTTAATTCCTAACAAACCTTATTTTTTTACTTTTTAAGTATAACACAAAAATGTTGAAAAATGTTAATTTAAAAGCATAATTTTTATATATTTAGGTATTAGTTTAACATTAAAGTATCTACCCTTTTTGAAAAAATGCAACTTTTTGGCACCACTTTTTGAGCAAAAATGCAACTTTTTGGCACTACTTTGCTAATTTTGTGCTATTTTTCGGTGTTTCTCCTGGCCTTTATAATCATATATAAAGACATTCCTAAATTACCTAAGGTTACTACTAAACCTAATATTCCTGTCATTCTTATTTTAAAACTTGGATCATCTCCAAATTCACTAATCATGGCAACTTCAAGAGAAATCATTGATATCATAGCAACTGTTAAATTTATAAACTTGCTGGCTTGTAAAACAGGACTGCTACTATTACGATATTTAATAGCATTATATATTGCTGCAATTATTAGATAGAAATCATACATAGCAACAATATAAATAATATATCCTGAGTAAGTAATTTCTTGATTAGTTTTAATAATAAGTAAGATAATTCCTGTTAGAACTATGTTTAAAAATAATAAGATAATACCACATCTTTTAAGTTTGTGATATTCTTGCACTTTATTTGCACCAAATTCTTTAACATTGTGAATAATGCTAAGGCGCATTAAAGTAAGAAAAAAATAATAAGCAGCAAATGTGATAAACCAAAATGATTGATAGTATATACCAACAATTAAGTTAAATATGCCATACCCAATATTTAGAGCAGTTGATAAATAAATGGTTGTCTTAGTTACAGTATTAAAGTTTTTTTCATACAATTTATATATTTTCGTATTTTTAATAAAATTGGAACTAAAATCACATACTTTACAAAACCAGATAATAAAAATAATTAAAGAGTATGTTGATAAAAGATAACTTACATAAGCAATTGAGGTATCTTCTAAATGATTAGAAAATACATATATAAGTAAGATAAAACTTATATTAAATATAATAAAGCCAATAATTTTATTGAGATGAAATACTTTAGTTAGTATTTTTTTCATAATATTATAATAACAAAAAGAAAGACTGTCTTTCTTATTCCTTATTACCTTTAATATATGAATATATTGGATAATCTAGGACACATATAAGTAGACCAACTACACCAGTAATTATTCCAATAAGCATGTCAGATTTACTTGGATCATCAATCATTACTCTACTCATACCGAAGCCCATTACTAATGCTCCGATGATACCAATTACCCAAGCAATTACGATACCCCAGTTTATTGGAGCATGTTCCTTTTTAGGATGATGCTTACGATATAATGGTATAATACAAAGAAGTACGATAAATCCGATAATTGCAACAACTACTCCAACATTAAATAGGCTCCATTCTGGTATTAAGCACATGCACATACCAACAGCAAATATTAATCCCCCGATTGTTCCTAGTATAATTTCCAATAAAGTATCTTTTTTCATAAACTATAACTCCTCTATTTTTCTTTATTTTCTTGTTCTGCTTTTAATCTTTTTTTAGCATCTTCAACAGTTTCACCATCTTTAGTTAAGAATTCAGAAACAAATTTGTCTTCTATTTTTTTGTAACCACTTACCACACCATCACTCATTTTTTTGAAGCCTTCGGTAACACACCCAGCAATTTTTTCGTTTGCTTCAACTAATTTTGATTTAGCCATTTAAAACAACTCCTTTCTTTTAAACAACACTTGTTTGTTTAATACATTTTTAGTATAATGTTTTTAATAATTTAAAACAACCATCAACTTAACAACAATTGTTGGAATAATGGAGGATATATGAATACCATTAATAATAAAAGAAGAAAAGAATCGAAAGATAAAATTGAAAAAATTTTTGTTAACTTGATTCAAACTAAAGAAATTAATGAAATATCTGTAACAGAAATATGCAAAGAAGCAGGACTTAATAGATCAACTTTTTATGCGAATTATTTGGATGTTTATGATCTTGCTGAAAAAGTTGTTAAAAGAATCGAAGAAGATGTATTTTCTTTATATAAAGAAGAACGAGAAACTAAAAATAATTCACACAATTATTTAAAGTTATTTAAGCATATAAAAGATAATCAATTGTTTTATAAAACTTATTTTAAATTAAATATGAATAAACATTATATATTTACGGAATATGATAAAAATTTATCAAAAATTATGTTTGATGATAAATATATCGATTACCATATTGAATTTTTTATGGCTGGGTTAAATGCTATTATCAAAAAATGGTTAAATAATGGCTGCCTTGAGTCTCCAAAAGAAATAAATAGGATTTTGCAAGATGAATATAAACATATAGTTATTAATAAATAGAAAAAAGAATACAATCAGGTATTCTCTTTTAGTCTATAGTAAATTCTACATAAAAGTATTCTCTATCTTCTTCAGTTGCTTCTCTTTCAAGGTATGGTATAAAGTATTTTACAATACGGTACTCTCCACTTTCAAGTGCTCCATAACAATATTCCCAATTGATATTAAAAACTATTGATTTATCATCATCAACTTGTAATCCAACATCATTAAATTCGCAAGTATTAATTGTAGAAACTTTAAGCCATACATTATCTACAAACTTTTCAATTTCATACCACTCACCGTAAGTGTTGGGATTTTCCATATCTTCAGAAACAGCAAATGATAAGCCTGTATTAGTTATAGATTCGCCATCTAATTCTATTGTCAAAGTGTAATTGGGATTGAATGGTATGTCTACTTCTTGTTTAGCAGCTTCTTGGCATCCTGTTAAAGTTAAACATAAAATTACTAACAATATTATCTTTTTCATTTTTCTCCTTAAAACTTATAATCAGTTTCACTTTCGATTATATTTTTAACTGTGTTTTCACCTTGGACATTAAAATAACAGTTATTGGATGAGTTTTCCGGTCTAATTCTTTCTATGTTTGGCCAAAAATCAATTGTATCTAACAAATTATCGTTTTCGTCATACATTTCTAGTTCCATTTGATGAGCATCCGCTAGACAATCAGATCCGCTATAACTACTAGTTGAAATTGCATCGATTAATTCGTTAATAGTTTCACTATCTGTGATTGTGCCAACTATTTTATCTTCCGTTAATTCTCTTATGTCTACTCTTACAGCATTTTTTAAATTATCTATTATTTCATTTTCAACATATATAGTTTCATTTTTCTCTGGAACGTTAGCATCATCTTTATTACATCCTGTTAGTGAAAAGCCCAACATAATTAAAAATATACCTAACAATCTTTTTTTCATAGCCTTATATCCTCCTTTGCTACTTTAAGTATATCATATACAATTTAAAAGGCAAGAAAAAACACTTAGTGTAAAACTAAGTATCAATTTCATAATTCCATATACTAAGTTGCCCTTTTGCCTTAATTGGAGTTTCTAAAGGTTCAATGTTATCTAAAATCCAAGCATATCTTCCTTCTTGGTATTCACCACAAATATACTCTTGATAGTTTTCTTTTTTCATTTTATCGACATACTCATCGGTCATATAAATACAATCTACAAGTCTACATTTGCAAATTATGCAACCATAATTCAAATTATCTTTATCAATAAGTGATAATAATTCTGGTTTTATTTTTCCTTTAGTAAGGCTGGCATGGATGTAAAGTTCACCACGATAATTTGTTTTCCAACTACGTGTTTCTACTTTCTTTTTATTTTCTTTTATTAAAGTTGCATAAGGTTCAGTTAAACTTAATACTTTCATAGGTTATTATCTTCCACCACCAAGACTATCAATATAATTTCTGCTAGCATCAAGTCCATAAACATAAACAGGATGTTCATCTTTAAATTCATAGCCATCTAATGCATTACCATATAGTCTTCGATAATTAACTTCAGTTTTACTTAAATCAAGTTCGGTTGGAATACCTTGTTTAAAGGATTCGTAAGCCTCTTTTTTAAATGCCTTAAAGTATCCTAATGATATTTTTTTATCATTCTTAATAAAGTCAACAAAAAATGATGGATCATATAAAATCATCGGTTCATTACCATAGCCATTTGGATAAATCATATTAAAGGCATGTAAGTCTTTCCCCCTTGCTCCACAAATAACTTCCGAATCAATTCCTAAAAACTTAAATAAATTGTGTGCCATTCCGGATTTTTCAGAACAAAAAGCACAGCCATTTTCCCTTACAGTTTTGATAGACAAACGTTTTTCATGGTGCGAAAAATATGTAAGCGCTCTTCCCCAGCCAATGTCATCTGATGGCAAATAATCATTAACTATATAAAATATGGTTGTAAATAATGTTAATACTGCGTAATTACCATTTTTGTTAAGTTCGTTAACTAAATTATAATATGGTGTTAAATCATCATAAACTAAATCAGGACATTCTTTATCTTTAATCTTTGCGGCAGCCTTATAATGTACCTTATCAGAAATATATTCAGAAAAAGAATCTGTATAACCTTGCCCAACAGTTGCCTCCCCACTATTATTTTCTAATTCAGCAATTCTAGACTCTACAAAAGTCTTTATTTCTTCATCACTTTTTAAACTTATTATTTTATTTCTTATTTCATCTTTAGTCATTTTCTAAATTAAACTCCTTTTTTATCATTTCAAATATAGCATACTTTTCTTCTTTAGTAAAAATGTCAGGTTGTTTACTTTGCTCATCATTTTCCCATTTCCAAAAATTATATCCAAAATGAATATCTTTATATTTCTTACCAAATAATTCAAGTTCTTTTTTGTATCTAGGAATAAAATGAAAATGGACATGTGGTTTTTCGTTATCACGATAAGCATTATTCATCAGGCAAGCAAAATTAAACATTGTTGCATTAAAAAGTTTTTTACAAACTCTTTCTAATTCTTTTTCAATTTTTCCTAGTTCTACCCATTCTTCGTTGGTTAAATCACTAAGAGATTCTTTTTTAGAAGATATAATGCAATCTCCTACAAATTCTTGCCCCCATTTAACAAATACTACTTCCCAATTTTTACTTTCATAAATATTCATTTTATCAACCTCATTATATTAAAAATTATTTAACATACTTTCTATTAGTTCTACAGTTTCATTTGTTCTATCATCTTTTTTATCTATAAAATCATTCCATTCTTCTAACACTACTTTTATATTATCTTTATTAACTTTATCTTTAAATATTTGCATTGCTGTATTTTTATAATTCATTACTGCAACTGCCGCCATTGCTTTATAATAAGCAAATTCAGGAATAGTAGATTTTTTATAAAATTCTAGAGCCATTTCATCAGTAACTTTACGAGGATTTTTTAATATTATTTTATTTGTTCTAAATACTCCGTGAGGTGTTGCCGATTCTACTACATCTATTACTTCAGCACCATCAGGAATTTCTACATCATAAATTGTATCTCCCCGATGTAACCATCTTAATATTTTTTCTTCAGTTGAAAAATTAAATCCACCGAATTCTTTTCCGGACTTTGCTTTTGGGTTCCAAATGGTTGCTACATTTAATCTGCCAATTTCATATTGAAAATCACCTGCTCCACTATTAATTCCAAACATTACTTTAACGTATTTTTCCATATTTTAACTCCTTTATTTTCGAAAACCGGACTTTTTTAGTTAATTTTATCACAAAAGTTCGGTTTTTGCGTTATTTTTGAATCAAAAACCGGACTTTTTTCTCGAAAACCGGACTTTTTTTATCTTTCCACTTTAAATCCCATATTTTCAATCTTAGTAATTACTTCATTTAATGTCTTTTCTTTTTTTACTTTAATAGTTAAAATTTTAGTCTCTAAAGATACATTAAATGATTCAATTCCTTTAATTGTACTTAAGGCATTATTGATACGATTTACGCATCCTTCACATTTCATACCATTAATTGTTAATTTATATTCCATTATATTTTCCTCCTCCCAAATATATACGAATTTAAAACAACTGTTAAACTACTTATAGTCATAGCAATACTACCAAACATCGGAGTCATTTCTATATTTGCAAATAATCCAGCAGCAATAGGTATCATACATAAGTTGTAGATAAATGCCCAGAATAAATTTTGTTTAATAACACGATAAGATTTTTTACTAATATTAATTAAATCAAGGATATTACTTATATCATTATTCATCAATATTACATCTGATGAAGATGCTGCTATATCGGTGCCATCGGATATGCTTATACCAACAGTAGATTTAACTAAGGCCGGAGCATCATTGATACCATCACCTACCATGGCAACTTTTTTACCATCATTAATTAAATTATCAATGGTATTTGCTTTATCTTGGGGTAAAACATCAGCAAAGATGTTGGTAATACCTATTTCACGAGCAATAATACTAGAAGTTTCTTTATTATCTCCGGTAAGCATTATGACTTCAATTCCGGATTCTTGAAATTTCTTAATAACGCTCTTAACATTTTTTCTAATTGTATCTCGAAGACCAATTAAAGCAATAACTTTATTATCTTGAACAACATAGATTATGCTACAACCAGTAGTAGTTAATTCTTGATAGTTTTTTGCATACTCATCTTCAATATTTAAATCTTTTAAGATACTAGCATTACCAAGATAATAGGTTTTATGATTAATACTACCCTTTATCCCTTTACCGGGGATAACTTGATAGTTAGTAACATTTAGTTTTTCTTTTACTTTGAAGGCTTTAGACATTGGATGATTAGATAGTGATTCAATGTTGGCAACTATGTTTAATAATTCTTTATCTGGAAGTTTAGAATAATTAAACATTTTATAAACATTTAATTTACCATAGGTTATTGTTCCTGTTTTATCAAATACTATTGTATCGATATCTTTAGCTTTTTCTAAGACTTCACCATTACGCAAAAATATTCCTTTTTTAGCACATAAGCCATTAGCAACAACATTTACTAGAGGTACTGCTAGTCCTAAAGCACAAGGACAAGCAACAACTAAAATAGTTACAAAATGTGTTAGGGAATCTGCAAAAGCTGTTCCAACAAGTAAATGTATTATGAATGATAATATAGCTATACCTATAACTATTGGGACAAAATAACCACTTATTTTATCAGCAAGACGCTCAATCTTGCTCTTATTAGAAGTTGCATTAATAACTATTTCAATAATTTGGGATATCGTCGAAGACTTACCAATTCTTTTAGCATTGTATTCCAAATAACCATCATAAAGGATGGATCCGGCGATAACATTATCTCCAGCCTTTTTTAAAATGGGATTTGCTTCTCCGGTGATAAACGATTCATCAACATAACTTTTACCATTTTTAACGATGCCATCAACAGCAATTTTTTCTCCCGCTTTACTTATAAGTAAGTCATTTTCTTTTACTTCATCTATTGTTACTTTAACTTCTTCATCTTCTTTTTTTAATACCGCATATTCGGGAGTAATTTGCACTAACTCTTTTAGAGCACTCTTAGTTTTATCTTTACCAAGGGTTTCAATGAAACGTCCTAACTTAATAAAATAAATAACCATACAAGTAGATTCAAAATATAGATTGTGAATAAAGTCATAGTTACCAAAAACTATTTGGATGTATCCATAAAGACTATATAAAAAACTGCAAATGACACTAAACATTACGAGAGTATCCATGTTGGGCATTCTGTGAATTAAATTTTTAATACCACTTTTGATAATATCGAAACCATAAATTAAAAATATAATTGATACTAATAGCATAAATGTTGCTAATATTACTGGATGATTATGATTAAGCAATGGGAATGCTGGAGCATTAAACATATGATACATAGAAACATACATTAAAAATATTATAACTACACCTAAAATAATTAATTTATGTTTATCACTAGAATTAGATTCTAATTCATCTATTCTTTTAAATTCGCCGAGACTTTTAAAACCTGCTTCCGAAATATATTTTTCGATTGTCTTAACTGAAATACTATCATATTCTACTGTTGCTAAAGATAATACTAAGTTTATGGATGCGTTAATTATTCCTTTTTGTTTAGAAAGGTATTTTTCCAATCCTGAAGAACAAGCACTACAAGTCATCCCTGAGATTTTTAAAACTATTTTCTTCATATCAATCACTAATTATATTATATAATAATTAAATAAAACTAGACAACGAAAAAATGCAGATTACTCTGCACTATTTTTGCTTTTTCTTTTATTACTAAATTTAATTAATAAATAAGTTACTGTGGCTATAAGTATGACAATCGATAGCATCTCTAAATAAAATATAATTGGGTTTTGATCGTAATCAAAAAATTTAAAATGAGTTAACAAAAACATATCTTCCCATAACTTATGTTTTATAAAACTATATATACCATAAATAAGAATAACAATTAGCAGTAGATATGAAACATATTCAAAATTACTAGACTTTAATTTATTTTTTATTTTGTAAACTATTGCATTTAAATGAAGACCAACATGAATAGCTATTAAAACAAAGCTCCAGGCAGTTGATACCATATATAATTTCTGCCGAATGATGAAGTTGGAATATTTAAAAAGGCAAAAACATCACTAGAAATAATTACACTACTAATCATCATACCAAGCATGGCTATAAATAAGGCAATATCAATTACTAGCATGGATATTCTCATAAAATTGTATTTTCCTTTAAAAATATTTTTATAATATCTAACATTTAATGTAAGATGAATTATAAAAAGAATAAATGTGGTAACTCCGAGTATTTCGTGGATAAAATTATCGGTAATATGAGGTCCCATTAAAATAAGCATCAAAATAAACATTAAAATATCTAAAAACATGCGAACAACTTTCATATTATTTATCCCACCTTACAGTTATATTTCCACTTCCTAAAAGTTCTTTTAAATCTTCATGGTTAGCAATATGACCTATTTTAGTGTAACGGTAATTGGTTTCAAATGTTTCATAGAATATTACAAGACAATCATCACCATAAAGCATAATATCACCAGCATGAATTGTTCCAACTTCTTCAGCATTTGTTGGTAAAGATTCAGATAAATAATAATATTTTTCATTCCCGTTTAACTCAGACATTGATATTTCTAATGGCAGTAGTTCTAGTAAAGCTGTTGTTGTAGCATTATTTTCCAAATTTACATTTAGATTTGTACCATTTATTGTTAAATTCATAGCATTTTCTCCACTTTCTATAATATTATCTTTATTAGAAGTTGTTTGATTATGATTTTCATCTAATATAAGAATTATTAAAAATGTAGTGATGATGCAGACAACCAATAAAATAAAGATTAAGTGTTTATTTTTCATATTTTAAAAATTATTAAAGCCAACTATCTAATAGGTTATCTGAAATACTTGCATCACTACCATGGATAGATAAGCCATCTAAAACTATAGCATTTTGACATAGGCGTTTTATATCACTTACAGAATTACCTAAACCACTACCCTCATTAGTAGCAAATGGCTTTACAGTTTTGTCCGTAAAATCCAATCTTTCTAAAGTACTTGCTAAAGCCATTGGAAATGTTCCATACCAAATAGGATAACCGATATAAATCGTATCATATTGTGATATATCAGTTAAATATCTTTTTAACTCCGGTCTTGCTTGGCTTTGCAATTCTTTCTTAGCTTCAGCACAACATTCATAATAGTCATATGGATAATCCTTAATAGTTTCTACTTTAAATAGATCTGCTCCTGTTTTGGCAGCAATCTTTTCAGCAACTATTTCGGTATTGCCCTTATCGATGTTTCTAATGCCGTCGCTCATATAGTTTTCCCCAGTATGAGAAAAATAAATTACTAATTTTTTCATAATCCTCCTTTATTAACTAATTATATCATAACGTCTGGAGATAACTCCAAGTCAAGAGAAAAAGAAAAAAACTCTTGCGAGTTTGACTTTTGTTTAAATTTTACCTGTGAATAAAATTGTTTTTTTAATATTTATTTTCTCGAAAGATTTTCTGATCTTTGGTCTACAAGTTGATTTACAATCATTGAAAAATATTTAATTACATCTGAAACTGTAGTTTCTTCATCAAGGGGATATCTAAGTACTACAGTTCTAAAATCAAATCCATGATTACATAAAGAATTAACACAAGTATAACCCCTTCTATATTTATCAAAACAAATATCTTCTTCACTATCTTTTGGAAGTTGACCAATCATATCCCGATTTTCATAAAGAACTCTCTCATCAACTACTTCAAAAAATGCTATTAATTCACTTTGATTCGGATCAATATTATTTAGTTTACAATTATGTATTAAATTATTTTTCTCTTTTTCAGTTAAAGGTATAGGAGTATTACCAAGTTTTAAATTTATTAAAATGCTTTTGTTTTCTGGAGTTAAGGTTTCCCAATCAATCATAATCCACGCATATCCATTACCTATATTATAATGTTCACTAGGATGATTTGAATATCTATTTATTTTTTCATATCTTTTTTCCACATCATTTTGATTGGCACTTGACATTAACGTTTTAATTCCTTTTTGATTCAGTTTACTACAAGCATCACGAACTGGCAATTCAATACACATACTTAAAGAATTTACATCACTTATATCTATTTCGCCATCAAAATTAATTGGTTTAATATCTTTAACTAACATATTATTATCTGAAACGATATAATTTTGAATTAGTGTTGATGTACATTTTGGAAAAAATCCCTCTTTAGCAGCAAGAAAATATATATTATTAAATAATTTGAAAATAACATCACTAGAAAGTTTTAAACAATTCTCCTCATTCACAATAATATGTCTTATTTTATTTTCATCGTCATAATAATAGGCTAATTCTAATAAGTTTTTTTCATCATAAAACACTACTCTATCGCCATCTTTTTTTTCTATATAATCAGTCATAATATATCCTCCGTGTATTTTTATTCATTATTTTAACTTTAAATCACATTTGGCTAATACAATTATATCACAAACATTTTGGCAAGTGTTTCGTTAATGATGATGGTGATGTGTACTCTTTGATACTTTTACCACACAATCGTGTTCAGGACATTTTTCCTTAGAACTTTCTAGTTCGATAGTACTATGAGCAATTCCATGTTCCTTTAAGCATTCTTTTATAGCTTTTTTGGCAGCAGTTAAATCTTTAACATCACTTACAGCATGAAGTGTTGCATAGTTATTTACGCCATCGATACTCCAAACATGGATATGATGAATATCAGTTACATTAGGAATTTCTAATAACTCTTTTTTTAAATGGTCAATATCGATTGAAGCAGGAGTTTTCACTAAGAATAAATCTAAAACAGATTTTAAATTCTTTAGGGCATGAATTAAAATGTAACAAGCAATACCAATACTCATAATAGAATCGATATAGGAAATATCGGTAAACTTCATTAAAATTGATCCGATGAAAACTACAATCCAACCTAAGACATCTTCAAGCATATGTAAGTTTACTGACTTTTGATTCAATGAATCTCCATCTTTAGTTTGATAAGCAGCTAGAAAATTTACAATGATACCAATAATAGAAATTATAATCATGCCATTATAATGAACTTCCACAGGATTAAATAAACGATCGATTGCACTTATCATAACTACTATGGAACCAGCAGCAAGAAAAGTGGTTGTTAGAAAAGCTCCAAGGACTGAGAAACGCATATAACCATAGGTATATTTATAATCTGGTTTCTTTTTACTTTTTCTTTCTAAAATATAGGATAATCCAATACTAAAAGCATCAACAAAATCATGAAAAGCATCAGAAATAATAGCAATACTACTAGTAAATAAGCCACCGATAATTTCAAATATCGAAAAGCCTAAATTTAGTATAAAGGCAATTAAAATATTTTTATCAGTTTTCATAAACATCCTCCATCATATATTCTATCAATTTAATTGTTTGTTCCTTCATAAAAGCATAATCATAATTTTCATGCTTGTGATAGACTATTTCATGACACAAGTTATCAACCATATTAATTAACAAATGAACTTTTTCTTTGATATTTTTCACTTTAGGAAAATTACGGACTAACTTTTCCGTTGCATCTTCTTCATTGCAATTAAATATAGCAAATACTTCATTATCTAGGCAACTCATCGACATGAGTTCTTTATGAGCATTTTTAGTTAACGTATGCGCTTTAATAGCATCATCAACCATATTACGCAAGATTTTATCAAAGTTTTCCTTAGTAATATTTTTATTTTCTAAAGCATTTAGCATTGGAAACATTAACTTTTCTGAATAAAGTTTTGTTCCTGCAATAAAGATATCTAGTTTATCTTTAAAATATTGATAAATTATACCAGTTGATACATTAGCAGAAGCAGCAATGTCTACACAAGAGACATTATGATAACCTTTTTCACACATTAGTTTAAATCCGATGTCTATTATTTTTTGTTTCTTTTCTTTGGATGATTCTTTAATCGGTTCACGAACATTAGGCATAATCTTCATCCTTTAAATAGTAATGTTTAATTGGTTTTAGGTTATCATCTAATTCATAAACTAAAGGTACTCCGGTAGGAATTTCTAGATCCATTACTTCTTCATCTGATAGATTATCTAAGTATTTTACAAGTCCTCTTAAACTATTGCCATGAGCAACGATAATTATTTTCTTACCCAATATTAAGTCTGGAATAATAGTTGATTCATAGTAGCTCACTACTCTTTTGATGGTATCAACTAGATTTTCAGTTAGAGGAAGTTCACTTTCTGGAATATCTTTATAAATTGGATCATTTCCTGGATATCTTGGGTCATCTTTGGTTAGGGCTGGAGGTCTAACTTCAGCACTTCTTCGCCATAGTCTTACTTGTTCTTCGCCATATTTTTGCCTAGTTTCATCTTTATTTAATCCTTGCAGTGCCCCATAGTGTCGTTCGTTTAATTTGTAAGTTTTATTAATTTCAATATTTAAGTCAAGTTCTTTTAAAATAATATTTAATGTATCTTGGGCTCTTTTTAATAAAGATGTATAGGCAACATCAAAAGTGTAACCTAGTTTTTTTAAAGTTTTACCGGCATCTATCGCTTCTTTAACACCTTTATCTGATAATCCAACATCAGTCCAACCAGTAAATTTATTTTCTAAATTCCAAATACTTTGTCCGTGTCTTACTAATACTAATTTTTGCATCATTACACCTACTTCAAGAATCCTTCGATTATTGCTGCTTCGGCATCTTTTTCACTTAAACCTAAGGACATCAACTTTAATAGTTGTTCTCCGGCGATTTTACCAATTGCCGCTTCGTGAATTAAATTGGCATCAACAGATCCGGCATAAATTTCCGGGATGGCTTTAACACGTCCATTATCTTTAATGATTGCATCACACTCAACATGAGCATAACATTTTGTGTTGCCATTAATGTTTGATTTAAATTCTTGATAAGAATCATCAGTTGCTACACTTCTACTAGTTACATGGGTACTAGCATTTTCACCATTTAGTTCAACATTAAATTCTGTTTTAGCAGTTTGGGCATTGTTAGTCAATATTTTCTCATTTATAACTAAAGTAGTATTTTCAGCAAGTTCGGCTTTCGTAATACGAATAGTATCATCGACACCTTTAATTTGGACACTATCCATAGTCATTGAAGAACCTGATTTCATATATATTTCAGTGGTAGGATTTAAAACTCTTTTACCATCACCTTTACCTTCGCCATAATGTTTTTCAACATATTTTACTTTGGAGTTTTCACTTAAGAAGAAACGGTGGATACCATCATGCTCACTATCCTTATGTAAATCATTGTGAATTCCACAGCCAGCCATGATAATGACATTAGAATTTTTACCGATATAAAAATCATTATAAACAACATCAGTTAATCCACTTTCAGTAATAATTACAGGAATATGAACTATACCAAATTTAACGTTATCTTTAACAAAAATGTCGATTCCACTTTTATCTTTTTTAGAAACTATATCAATGTATGGTGATACACTTCTTTTAATACTTTCGCCATTTTTACGAATATTGATGGCATCGGCTTTTTCTAAATTTTCACCGAGTACTTCAGTTAATAATGCTTCATCTACTTTATTCATTTAATCACCTTCTTGCAACATTTTGATTCACATAATAAGGAATCTAACATTTCTTTGCTAGTACCAGTTTTAGTAATATGACCATTTTCTAAAAGAATTATTTCATCAGCTATATCTAATATTCTTTCTTGATGGGATATAACTAAAGTAACTCCTTTGGAAGTAGCACCTAATTCTTTAAAGACAGTATTTAAATTTTGAAAGCTCCATAAATCGATACCTGCTTCAGGTTCATCAAATATGGCAATGCTTGGATTACGAGCAATTATGGTAGCAATTTCGATACGTTTTAATTCACCACCAGAAAGTGAAGCATTTACTTCCCGATCGACATATTCTAAGGCACATAGTCCAACTTTTGATAGGTATTCACATGCATCCTTACGTGTAATATTTTTGGAAGTTGCAAATTTTAATAAATCAAAAACAGTAATACCTTTAAAACGAACGGGTTGTTGAAATGCAAAAGCAATTCCCATCTTGGCTCTTTCATCTATTGATTTATCCGTTATATCTACCCCATTTAAGTAGATTTTTCCCTCGGTTGGTTGTTCTATTCCCATGATAATTTTAGCAAGAGTCGATTTACCTGAACCATTTGGACCAGTGATACAATAAAATTTTTCATCTTCTAATTTTAAATTTATACTATCTAATATTATTTTATTATCTTTTTTAAAACATATATTTTTAAGTTCTATCATAACATCACCCTATATGAAACTTGTTTCACATCAATTATATATCTTTATATCATAAGTAGTCAATATATTTATTGTCGATTTTTGACGGACTGTTTTCCTTGATTTTGTATTTACATTAATTTAGAATAAATAACCGTTACCTGAGAGTGGTAGTGCCTGCTTTCAACTAAGTAATTTCTTACTACTCAAATATTGGGGGTTTTGGAATGAAAGGGGCAAAAGATATGAACAAAGAAGAAAATATAAGTACTCTTTTAGTAATAATAATCTTATTAATTGTAGTGATACTACGTTTAATATAGAAAAATAGACACTAGCCTTGTTCAGGTATA
>DVHV01000140.1 GCA_018711775.1 Candidatus Onthocola stercoravium
ATTAATAAGTCAACTACAACTTTAATAAATGTAGCATAAATAGGAATAAAATTGGATATTGTATCTACTAATATTGCAGATAAAGTTATGTTTATAATGACTAAACTAAAATAGGCAATAAAAGTATTGTCTTTTCCGTTTTTTTCATATTTAAATACTTTATATTTATTTAGTAGATAATTAATAAAAGATGATATTGCTCTTGCTAAATACGAAGAGATAATAATATCATCAATTAACCATAAAAATAAAGAGAATAATGTTAAGTCTAAGATAAAAGAAATTCCAGATGAAAAAATATAGGATATATAAATATAATACTTTTTAAATAAAGCTTTCATAGTACTTATATTCCTTTTTAGAATTCTAAAATAATAGTTATTGGGCCATCATTATGAATAGATACTTGCATATCGGCGCCGAATATTCCTGGTTTTGTTTCAACATATTTACTTAATTCTTTATTGAATAATTCATATAATTTGATGGCTTCCTTACCATTTAAGGCTTTGATATATGATGGTCTGTTGCCCTTGGTGGCATCACCATATAAAGTAAATTGCGAAATCGATAGTATTTCTCCTCCAACATCTAAGATTGATTTATTCATGACTCCATTTTCATCATCAAAAATACGCAAATTTGCTATTTTTCTAGCCATGGTTACTATTTCTTTTTCGGTATCGGTTTGGGTAAAACCAACTAGCAAAACTAAGCCTGAGTTAATTGCATTAACTAGTTTGCCATCAACTTCAACTTTACTATACTTACTTCTTTGAACTACTACTTTCATTTTTTATCACATCCATTAAATACTTTTTTATTTCTAACCAGTTATTTACTCTTTTTACACCACAAGAATCTAAATATTCATCAGTTAAATCTTGGTTATGATAAGATGTAAATAATAATTTTATTGAAGCATTTTTTAAATTATCTAATTTATCATCTATTTTAATATCACAATTAAGTAAACTTTTATTACTGATAAATATATAGTTTTCTACTGGTATAAAAGGTAATTTTTCATATAAATAGTTATGTTTATGTACTAAATTGATTCCGCATTCTTTAGGTATTTCTTTTATTATATAAGATGTTCCGATATAAATATCGAAGTATTTTTGTAAATACTTTAATACTTCCACAACATCTTGCATTAAATAACCATAGTCATATTGATTATGTTTAATAAAATAATCAAAGAAAGCCTTTTTATCAGGGACTAAATCTTGCATATAGTATCCTTTAATATCTTCTTTAGCATAATTTGTTCCAGCAAAATCATTAATTAGATGAAGAAATCCCCCTTCAGTTATTACTTCATCCATATCAACCATAATAGTTTTTTTCATAAATACCTTTCTATAAAGAATTAGATACTTCTGTAACATTACTTATTTTTAAAATAGCATTTTCAATTTTTTCTAATTCTTCTTTATCCTTAATTCGTATATTTAATTCATAAATTAATCTATCTTCTTTTTCGATTGTTTTACATGACCTTACCAAAGAATCTTTTTTGCCAATTTCGGTGATTAATTCTGCTAGAATATCTTTGGTGTCTTTGATAGTTACATAGATATTTGTGTAGTAATAATTAGTGCTTTTTATATTCCAAGCAACATCGATAAGTCGCTCTTTACTATCGGGAACATTAGGACAGTTTCTTTTATGGACACTTATTCCTTGACCTTTAGTAATATAACCAATTATTTCATCACCTTTAACTGGCATACAGCATTTAGCAATATTAACCATGATATTTGGTGTTCCTTCAACCAAAATATCGCTCTTATAATTAATTTTAGGCATTTCTCTTTTACGTTCAAGTAACACGTCTTCAACATTATGCTTATCATCACTTGATAAATTAATTATATAACCTGCCGTATATCTAAGGGAACCAATTGCTAAATACAAATCATCTAAATCTTTTAATTTTAAATCTTTAGTAATTTTATTTATTGCATCAGTAGTTAAAACTTCATTAAATGCAAGACGCCTCTTGCGAAGTTCTTTTTCTAATATTTCTTTCCCCTTAGCAATATATTCTTCTTTATCCTTTTTGCTAAAATAGGCTTTAATCTTATTCTTAGCTTGATTAGTTTTAGCAATATTTATCCAATCTTTATTTGGAGTGGCACTAGCATTAGTTTTAATATTTACCACATCATCATTTTGTAGTTCATAAGAAAGTGGCACTATTTGATCATTAACGATGGCACCAACAGTGGTATCTCCAACTTTTGAATGGATTCGATAAGCAAAGTCTATCGGTGTAGAACCTACTGGAAGTTCTATGACATCTCCTTTTGGAGTATAAGTATATATTGATTCTGAAAAAATATTAGAATTAACAGTTGCTTCAAAATCGACATCTGATTCATTAATACTTGCTTCAATAACATTACGAAACATTTCTAATTTTTGTTCCATAATATTTTGAATCTTTTTAGTGCCTTTTTCTTTATATGACCAATGACTTGCTACCCCTTTTTCAGCAATTTCATCCATTTCGTATGTCCGAACTTGAATTTCAAATACTTTTCCTTCAACTCCAAAAACTGTAGTATGTAATGACTGATACATATTTTCTTTAGGACTAGCGATATAATCTTTAAAACGTTTAGGCATCGGTCTAAAACGAGAGTGAATTAACCCAATTACTTGATAACATTCTGCTTCCGTATTAACAAATACCCTTAAAGCTAAAATATCATAAATCTTATTCCATTCTTTACCATTATTAAGTTTATTATAGATACTATAAACACTTTTAACTCTTCCCTTAATCTCAAATGTAATACCAGCATCCGTTAGAAGTTCGATGATACTTTCTTTCATCTCTTCTAAGTAATCATCAAGTTCTGCTACTGTATTATTAAGTTTTTCTAAAATATCATTGTATACATCTGGTTTTAAATAATATAGCGATAAATTTTCTAATTCACTTTTAATAGAATTTATCCCTAATCTATGGGCAATGGGTACAAGCACACTCATTGTTTCATTGGCTTTTTCCTTTTGTTTTGCAGGATTAATCGCCCAATTAGTTCGCATATTATGAAGTCTATCTGCTAGTTTTATATATAAAACCCGTACATCTTCTGCTAAACCAACAAGGATCTTTCGCAGATAAATTACTGATTTTTCATTATTATCAGGAAGTTCCAATTTATTAATTTTAGAAACTGAATTAACAATCATGGCTACTTCTTCACCAAATAATTCTTTCAAATCTTCAAAAGTAGTATTACCATTATTAATTACTTCATGAAGCAAGGAAGCTATAATTGTCGTATCATCGACATTTAAATCCATAAGTATTTTAGTAACTTCCAAAGGATGAGTAATAAAATCATCCCCACTTAACCGTTTCATTCCTTTATGTTCATTAAAGGCATATTCATAAGCTCTTTTTATCTCTTCATAATTTTCTCTTTTTTTAAGACGTGGTTCTAACTTTTTAAATGTAATTGTATCTTTTTCGTTCTTCATTAATGTTTCACCTCATAATTTTTTAAAGTATTAATACTTACCACATATATTTATTATATAACATTAAAGTATTTATTTAAAGGAGAATCATGATTAAAAAAGATAATATATTCATAAAATCGACAATTATTTTAATATTAAGTGGCTTACTTACTAAAGTAATTGGTTTTGTAATTAGAATTGTTTATACTAGAATTATTGGTCCTTATGGTATTAGTCTATATACTATTGCTACTCCTACTTATTCCTTACTTTTAACTATTGCTACTCTTTCTATTCCAATATCTATTTCCAAATTAGTTGCTGAAAACAAAGGAAGAAGTATTCGTATTCTTACATCAGCTGCAGCATTAATACTAGGAATTAATGCTATATTAATAATCATCATTCTTCTTACTCATAATTTTATTGCAACAACCCTATTAAAAGAACCACTGGCAGGGCCTATTCTTGTTGCTATGGTTTTAACTTTGCCTTTTGTTTCAATTTCTAGTGTTTTAAAAGGGTATTTCGCGGGCAAACAAAATATGCTGCCACACGCAACAAGCAACATAGTTGAACAAATAATCAGGTTAATAATCATTATAATAGTTTTACCGATACTTATGGATAAAGGAGTTATGTATGGTGTCATTGGTTTAATACTTCTTACCATAGCATCAGAAATAAGCAGTATTATTGTTTTCTTTTTCTTTCTTCCTCGAAAAATTAATTTAAGAACTAATTTATCTCCGAGTAAAAACAATATCCATAATATTTTAGATATATCGCTACCTACAGTATCTAGTAGAATAGTTGGTAATATAGGTTATTTTTTTGAACCAATAATTTTAACTAACTTACTTTTATATTCTGGTTATTCGAGTTCTTATATACTTGCTGAATATGGAGCTTATAATGCTTATAGTATATCACTTCTTACTATGCCATCATTTTTTATTGCGGCGGTTTCTACTTCCCTACTTCCGGAGGTGAGTAAATTTTATGCCCAAGGTAATATGCAAATGGTCAAAAGAAGAATAAAACAAGGTTTATTGTTTGCTTTTTTAATTGGGTTAGGATTTTCATTTGTTATTTATGTATTCAGAGACCCATTGCTATTTAGTCTTTATAAAACAACAATCGGAAGCAAATATATTAAAATACTTGCTCCCGTATTTGTTTTGTTTTACTTAGAAGGAGTACTCACTTCTTCACTACAGGCTTTAGGTAATGCTAAAACTACAATGAAAATATCACTTTATGGTGTAATACTTAAATTAATTGTTTTAAGTATACTATCACTTTGTCATATTGGTATATATAGTCTTGTTGTATCAGAGATAATAAACATATTATTTGTTGTATTTCTTAATTTTAAAGCATTAAATAAATGTATTAACTGATACGATATTATCAGTCGGATAATGTTATTAGTCTAAATAATAAAGTTTACTCAAATAACAATTTTCTAACTTTGCGACTTATAACATTTATAATATTTCTCATTATATTCAACCAGAACAGTTATATCCCAACTATCATCCTTTCTTATTTACATTTAGTTAATTTTGTTTTTTGTTGATAACTCGCGGCCTCCGGGCGGATTGAGAGCCGCCGGCGGAGGCTTAAAGGTTTTCACACTACCAAAGTATATGGATCACTTGAAGTTCCACTTCCTCCTTGTAATGCTACATTA
>DVHV01000141.1 GCA_018711775.1 Candidatus Onthocola stercoravium
TTATTATTATTGTTATTGTTGTTGTTATTACAATTATTAAAGCAACATCCAGTTGAACAAGTTATTTTAATTCTAACAGTTGTCTTTACGGTAGTTGTAACTTTACTACTAGATGAAGACCCTCCGGTAGATGAACTTCCTGAATTGTTATTATTACTGTTATCGATATTATCATCTGAGTTTCCGTTATCGGAATTATCATCAGGTGTATCAATTGGAGTATCATCAATTACAACATCTGAATTTGTATTTGAGTTATCACAATTACCTGTTGTACAAGTGTCTTCTTCAATTGTAGTAACAATGAAATCGGATTTATCACCACAATCAAGACTAACTTTTAATGCGTAATTTCCATCAGCTGTTTTTGTTGTTTGGACATAACTAGAATTAATATCACAAACATCACCATCTTGAGTAAAGTCGATTAGTAATTTTTGATTTAACATTTGTGATAATGTTAATTTTTCAGTACCACCAACTTTTTCTGGTAATTTTGAAGGAGTAAAGTATTCAAATGCTGCATCCTTCATGGAAGTAATGTTAGTAATATATTCCGTATTACCCATTGCTAGGCTATCACTAGAACTGCTATTATTATTGTTGCCAGTAAATCTTGTGACAATCAGGCAAACTACAAAAACCACAACTGCCAAGATTCCTAACTTAATTGCTAGTGATCCCCAATTTAAACTTAATTTTCTGTTTCCTTCTTCGTACATAATCGTACCCCCTTTAACTAAGAAAACAATATTTCTTTAAGTCGCTAACATTCTATCATATTTTGCGAAAAATGTCAAACTTAATGTCTGTGAAATTTGCCAATTTTACGGCAAATTTTGTTAAATATATTAGGATATATATAAATATATTCTGAAAAGAAAAATTTAGCATTGATTTCAAACTAAAGTTCGTGATAAAATTATCCTGCAAGTATTTTATTTTTTAGATGTATTTAAACAATAAAATATGGTAGAATATGTAATGCGAAAGAAGTGATTATTATGTCTAATGTTGATAAAATTGTAATTAAAGGGGCAAGAGAAAACAATTTAAAAAATATTGATATCGAAATACCTAAAAATAAATTAGTAGTAATGACTGGAGTATCAGGAAGTGGTAAGAGTAGTTTAGCATTTGATACTATTTATGCTGAAGGCCAAAGAAGATATGTTGAATCTCTTTCAGCATATGCCAGACAATTTATCGGTGTTAATGAAAAACCAGATGTTGACTCAATCGAAGGATTAAGTCCATCTATATCAATTGATCAAAAATCGACGAATAAAAATCCTCGTTCAACTGTTGGAACAATTACAGAAATTTACGATTATCTTCGTCTTTTATTTGCTCGCATCGGGACTCCATATTGTCCTAATCATCATATTCCTATAACTAGCCAAAGTATCGAAGAAATGACTAATCGTGTGATGGAATATGCTGGACTTACTGTAACAATTTTATCTCCGATAGTTCATGGTGAAAAAGGAACTCATAAAGATTTATTTGATGAATTACGTAAAGAAGGATATTCTAAAGTTCGTGTCAATGGCAAGATTATGAGCCTTAACGAAGAAATAACTCTTGAAAAAAATAAAAAAGATAATATTGACATTGTTATGGATAAAGTAACCGTTGATGATATTGAACGCGGACGTATTTTCGAAGCCATTGAAGAATCAACAAAAAAAGCCGATGGCAAAGTAGTAATACTTGTTAATGATGAAGAAATATTCATGAGTGAAAAATACGCTTGTATTAAATGTAATTATTCAATTCCGGAACTTGAACCAAGACTATTTTCTTTTAATGCTCCATATGGTGCTTGTGAAGAATGTAAAGGTTTAGGAACAAAACTTAAAATAAGTGAAGATTTACTTATCCCTGATTGGAACAAATCGATTATGGATGGTGGAATTACTGCGATTAGTATGGATTCCACAACTTATTTCACTCAAATAGAAACTGTATGCAAGTTTTATGACATTGATATGTATGCACCACTTAAAGACATACCACGGGAAAAACTTGATTATGTTTTATATGGTACAAATGAAATGATGGAATTTAATTATGTATCTAAAAATGGTAATACGCGTAATGCTAAAAGTACTTATGAAGGTGTCATCCCTGCTTTAGAAAGAAGATATATGGAAACCAAAAGTGGTTGGATAAGAGAATGGCTAGATGGTTTTATGGTGGAAACTGAATGCCCAGTTTGTAAAGGAAAACGTCTTCAAAAATCGGTTTTATCAATTTATATCAATGATAAAAACATTTTTGATATGACTGATATGTCCATCGGCGACTTACTTGATTTTGTTAAAAAACTAAAACTTACTAACGAACAAAAAGAAATAAGTGAACTTATATTAAAAGAAATAATTTCACGTTTGGAGTTTCTAAATAATGTAGGTCTTTCTTACTTAACTCTTACTCGTAGTGCAGGAACTTTATCTGGAGGAGAAGCCCAACGTATAAGACTGGCAACACAAATCGGATCTCGTCTTTCGGGAGTTTTATATGTCTTAGATGAACCATCAATCGGTCTTCATCAAAAAGATAATGAAAAATTGATAAATTCTTTAAAAGAAATGCGTGATTTAGGTAACTCTTTAATAGTTGTAGAACATGACACCGATACGATGCTTGCTGCTGATTATTTAATTGATATTGGACCTGGTGCTGGTGAATTTGGTGGAGAAGTCATGGCTGCTGGTACACCAGAAGAAGTTATGCACAATCCTAATAGTTTAACTGGTAAGTATTTAAGTGGAGTTGAAAAAATTGAAATACCTAAAAAACGTCGTAAAGGAAATGGTTTAAAAATATCTATTAAAGGAGCAAAGGAAAACAATCTACATAATGTAAACGTTGATATTCCTTTAAATAAACTAGTAGTTGTAACTGGTGTATCTGGTTCCGGTAAATCATCTCTTATTAATGAAGTATTATATAAAACTATTGCTAACAAATTATATCGTAGTAAAGTAGTACCAGGTAAACACAAAGATATTTTAGGTTTAGAAAATATCGATAAAGTAGTCCAAATAACCCAAGATGCTATCGGTAGAACTCCAAGAAGTAATCCAGCAACTTATGTTGGAGTCTTTGATGATATCCGTGATCTATTTGCCACAACTAAAGAAGCAAAAATGCGCGGTTATGACAAAAGTAGATTCTCATTTAACGTCAAGGGCGGAAGATGTGAAAACTGTTGGGGAGATGGTGTCAAGAAAATTGAAATGCATTTCCTAGCAGATGTTTACGTTCCATGTGATGTATGTAAAGGTCGTCGTTATAATAAAGAAACATTAGAAATAAAATATAAGGGTAAGAATATTAGTGAAGTTTTAGACATGCGTGTCAGTGAAGCAATCGAATTTTTCGCTAATGTTCCTAAAATCTATAACAAACTTAAAGTTATGATGGATGTAGGACTTTCTTATATTAAATTAGGTCAACCAGCTCCAACTCTTTCTGGTGGAGAAGCCGGACGTGTCAAGTTAGCCAAAGAACTTCAAAAGAAAGCCACAGGAAAATCGCTATTTATTTTAGATGAACCGACAACTGGTTTACACTCAGATGACATTAAAAAGTTGTTAAGTATTTTAAATCGTATCGTCGATAATGGGGATACAGTTATCGTAATTGAACATAACTTAGATGTTATTAAAGTAGCAGATCACATCATTGATTTAGGTCCTGATGGTGGTAAAAATGGTGGCAAAGTTGTAGTAACGGGAACTCCAGAAGAAGTGGCAAAATGTGAAAAATCATACACGGGAGAATTTTTAAAAAAGATTTTATCAGAAAATAAATAGATTTATTAATATTTTATTGGTATAATAATTAATATATGGAAGGTGATAAAATGGATAGATACATTATTACAATTGGTAATGTAAATATTGAATGGTACTCAGTTTTAATTGTTGTCGCTGCAATATTAGCAATCATTATGATTATCAGAGAAGCAAAAAGATACAAATATCCTACAGATTTTGTATTTAACATGTGCTTTTGGACAATTATCGTTGGAATAATTGGGGCAAGATTATATTATGTTTTATTTAATCTCGATTTATATACTAATTTCTGGGATGTTTTCAAAATATGGGAGGGTGGTTTAGCCATCCACGGAGGTATAATATTTGGACTTATTACCTGTATTCTTTATTGTAAAAAATACCACTTTAGAACAATAAGAATGCTCGACTTTGTTGCTCCAGCATTGCTCCTTGCTCAAGCCATAGGTCGTTGGGGAAATTTCTTTAACCAAGAAGCCCATGGTGCTGCTACCACTTTAGAACACCTTCAAAGTTTACATATACCTGATTTCATTATTGAAGGTATGAACATCGGCGGAGTTTACTATGAACCTACTTTTCTTTATGAGTCTTTATGGTGTTTGTTAGGATTTATCATAATCTTAATTATCCGTCGTTTGAAAATTACTAAGGTCGGACAACCAACCGCAGTTTACTTAATGTGGTATGGTTTAGGACGATTCTTTATTGAAATGATGCGAACAGATTCTTTAATGCTTGGTGGATTCAAAGTAGCCCAAATAGTTTCAGTGATTATGATAATAATAGGTTTACTAATAATTATGATAACAGGCCGTAAGGGTCGTTATGAAGATCTATATGATCAAGATAGAACCGAAACAATTCACTTTTAAGGGGGAAAATTTATGTATGATATAATTATCATCGGTATGGGAATAAGTGGTGTAACTGCAGCCATCTATGCTAAAAGAGAAAATAAAAATGTTCTTTTAATAGATAAAGGAATGCCTGGTGGTTTATTAAATAACATCGATAATATTACCAATTATCCAGGATTACCTAATATAAGTGGTCCAGACTTTGCCATCAATTTACTTAATCAAATTCAAAGTTTGGATATACCTTATAAATTAGAAGAAGTAGTTGAATTAAAATTATCTGGCAAGATTAAAGTGGTTAAAACAACTAATAATGAATATAAAGCCTCAAATATCATACTGGCCATGGGTAGAACTCCAAAATTCCTAGGATTAGAAAATGAAAAATTACTTTTAGGTCATGGAATATCTACTTGTGCAATGTGTGATGGTTTCTTTTACAAAAATAAAGATGTTGCAGTTGTTGGTACTGGCAATAGTGCTTTACAAGAAACTTTATATTTATCCAAACTTGTTAATAAAATCTATCTTATCAACCGCCGCGATGGTTTTCGTGGTGATGCCATGCTAGTTGATGAAGTAAAAAAATTACCCAATATAGAAATAATTTATAATAGTAATATCCAAAAATTAAATGAAAAAGATTCTAAATTAGATTCTATTACTTTGGATACCAAAAGAACTATTCCAGTCTCCGGATTATTCTTGTATATTGGTTTTACTCCAGCAACTAAAATAGTTGATTCTAAGATTTTAGATGAAGATGGCTATATCAAAGTTAATAAAAAATTTAAAACTCCTATAAAAGGAGTATATGCTATCGGAGATATAATTAAAAAAGACATTTATCAACTTATAACCGCGGCATCTGATGGTGCTAGAGTAATAAATAATATTGAATAATTTTAAATGGCATCTACTAATTGGTAGATGCTTTTTGAATAATGTTATAAATTACAGGTTAAAATTGTATCTACAAGAAAAAACACGAGTCCAAAAATTTGGTTATGTATCCTAACATAACATGTTTATCTAGTCCATAGGAGATTTTGACTACTTTTGTCGAAATATTCCCGTATTTGTAAATAAAACTAAAAATATAAAATTTGTGATTTGTCATTTTCTTAAATTTGTGATAGAATATAGCCCAAGGTGCAGGGGTTATGAAAAAAAGTATTTTATTAGATATAGTTAGTAGTTTAATTGTCGTAGTCTTAGTAGTTCTAGGCTTTAAGTTATATGATAATAAAGCTAATGCCGAAGAAAATACTAAAACATATGCTTTATCGACATATAACATAGATATACCAAACTTTTCTTATGTAAATAGTGTAATTGCTAACAACAAAGTATATATATTATATAATAATGATGACTACTATTTATTAAAAGAAATAGATAATATAACTAACAAAGAAAATACTTATTCTTACAATATTTCTAGTGTATGTAAATTACAAAACGAAAATAATTATCCTTATATATATTGTTCAAACAATGATTTTATCAGTATTTATAATACTAGATTTAAAAAAATAATAAACCAAAACATAAATAGCAATTATAATTATGCTATCAACACTAATAGTGAAAATTTAAACTTTAAAATAATTGATAATACTAACAGTTATGAATATATCAATGGATATTATAAACAAACTAACAACGAATATATATCTTTAGATACTCCATATGTTAAAGATGCTTATTGTACTGATAAGTGTTTGCTTGTAAGATACAATGATATAACTGAAATGATTTCTTTGTATGAAGAATCAGAATTATTAGAAACCAATATTGCCGCATATCAAAAATATGAAAATGGTATATATACTTACAATAATAGCAAAATAAAAATATATAATTTTCAAACTGATGAATATAAAGAATTCAATAGCCCAATAAATGACTTATTATCAACAGAATTTACTCTTGGGTCCAATGATTATTACTTATATGTTTTAAATGATAATATAATTAATGTTTATAATTTGTATAATTCTGAAAACTTTACAAATATAAACACCTACAAAGTAGAAGAAGAGATTGAAGAACTAGTAGTAGATAATAATTACCTTTATTTATATGGTACTAATACTTTATACATTTATGATATTAGTGATATTGAATCGAATCTAGTTTCATCTGCAAATTATGAAAATGATTTAATTAAAAGTAAAATAGATTATTATCAAGAAAATTATAATGTTACTATTAATTTAACTGATAATCCAACATATTTGAGTAGTAACTATAACATAACAACATTAAACAATTATAATGAAATTATTGATGTCCTAGAAGATTTAGAAAGATATTTTTTGGTATTTAATAAAGAATTTTTCTCGAGATTTTCTAATTATGGCATGGATGGCTTAGAAATCTACTTAGTAGATAGTATAACCAATAATACTAGAAGTAACATGGGTAATGCTAGTGTAGTTGGTTTATATATTAATAAGAATAATAAATATAATATTGTTATCAGTGTTGATAGTGAGGAAAATATAACAACAATTGCGTATCATGAAACCATGCATGCTATCGAAGATTATTTACAAGGTCAAGGAGTTACATTTAGCAATTGGAATAATTTAAATCCTGATGATTTTACATATTCTAATGTATACTATACTAATCAAACATTTACAGATACTTTAAATAATAATAAATATTCTAATGCCATTTATTTTGTAGATAATTATGCTCGTAGTAATGCTTTAGAAGATCGCGCAAGAATGTTTGAGTATTTATGTCAGGGAGAAGATTTTAGTGAATATCACCATTTAAATAACAAAATAAATTATATAAAAAGAACACTTCTAAATAATTTTCCAGAATTATATAGTTCTAGTTATTTTATTTAAACATAAATAATTATTAGTGATATTTATGTTTAAAAG
>DVHV01000142.1 GCA_018711775.1 Candidatus Onthocola stercoravium
ATCTTGTAATATTTAAACCAACTTGAAAAATTGGATTAATGAACGGAAAAATAAAAGTAATAATTGCTAAAGGAAAAATAATTATTGATATCCAAGGAACAAATATCATATTTACTAATATTGATAATAAATTAACTTCATAATTAATATAAGCACTTATTGGTAGACTATATAAAAAAGAAATAGTACTCATTTTAAATAATTTACTAAAATAATTCCCAGTTATTTTATCACTATTATAAATTATTCCTCCACAAACAACAAATGAATAAATAAAACCTAAATCATAAATAATAAACGGATTAATTAGAACCAAAATAAAGGCTGTTACAAATAAAACTTGTAAATTAGAATAATTGAATTTTCCTATTTTATTTATACTATTAAAAATAAAAAAGATTATTGCTCGACATACCGCCGCTTGGAAACCGATGAGAAAACCAAAAAAGATTAAAATAGCACTTAAAATTATTAATTTAGGTATATCCTTAAACTTTTTTAAAAGAAAAGAAAAGACCATGAGTAATACAGCAACATGAGAACCGGATATTGCTAGTAAATGACTTGTTCCATTTATTTGATAATTTTCATATTCTTCACTACTTACTAATGATTTATCTCCCAAAACTAACACTAATAAATAATCACCATTTTCTAAATTATAAGCTCTTTTTATCAAATAATCTTTTATTTTATCTAAAAAGTTATTGTTATTTTTTATATCATAATTATCTACATCAAACAAATAAAAAATCTTTTGATTATATAGATAATTCTTATAATTAAAATTATTAGGAACAGTATTATTCATTGGTTCCTTCAATGTTCCATTTGCCAAAATACTGTTCCCAACTTCAATATTTTTTAATAAATACAACTTTTCATCTTCAGTTTTAGTATAATATGTGGCAATTACATCTTCTTGAGCAGTTATAGTCATTTGTAATTTATTACCATTAATACTATATTCTTTTATTCTACCGATCAATTTTGTTTCATTGCCACTATAAACAGATTCATATTTAATAATAACTGTAAATATTAAAACATAAATAACCATAAAAAGCATCATTATTAAAAACACAATGTTACACCGTAATATAATTTTTAAGTTGTTCAAATGTTGCATCGCCAATTCCACTCACATTTTTTAAGTCTTCAATTGTCTTAAAAAAACCAAATTCATTCCGATAAGTAACAATTTTTGTTGCCTTTGACTCTCCAATTCCTGGAAGTTCAGTAAGCTCTGCCACTGTTGCCAAATTAATATTAATAAGAGCATTACTAGCTTCAGATGAATCGTCAGTATCTACCGAATTACCATCACTAGTTATAATACTTACATTATCTTTAGTATCAATATAATAAGAATCGTTTGTAGTATTAATATTACTACTTGAGCCACTACTTTTATTATTCTTTTTATATTCTGATTCACTAAATACATAAATTACTAACTCATCTTCTACTCTCTTACTTAAATTAATATTATCGGTATAAGCATCTTCCTTAAAACCTCCAGCCATGATAATAGCATCATTAATAATATTGGTATCATGCATTTCATATACACCAGGACTATTAACTGCACCTTTGACTTCTACATAAATTACTTTTTGATTATCATAAGCCTCTTCATCCGCTGAAATCAAATGTGCCTCAAAAGAATCACAAAAGCATTCTTCTTTTGCATTTACTTCATAAACTAAATAAATGCTTAAAGCCACTATCAATATACTCAAAAATATTAAAATGCCCATCACAAGCAACTTATTATTAAGTATCTTCATAACCAAAATCCTCCTTTCACTTATATATATTGTGATAAGAGGTCGATTTCCTTTTTTATTTTAAAAAAAATATACAAATTTTAATTTATTTGTATATTTGTTAGTTTTCTAAATATTCTAATGCTTCATCAAACGTTGCAACCCCATGGATTTCGATATCTAAATCAAACTCTTCTTTAACACTTAAAGCTTCTTTATAATTTTCCATTGGGCACAAAAATATTTCAGCATCACTTTTAACGGCTCCCAAAATCTTGTATTTTACACCATCAATTGCTCCAATAGTTCCATCTAAAGAAATAGTTCCTGTGCCAACGATAGTTCGACCTTTTGTAATATCTTCATCAGTAATGGCATTATAAATTGCCAAAGTTAACATGAGTCCTCCACTAGAACCCGATTCACTAGCTTTAGTAGCAACAGAAATTTCTGGATTAGTTTCATATTCATAAGTTGTTAAAAAAGAAACTCCAACTTTTAAACCATCTTCTGTATTATATATTTTGGCACTACATTCTTTTTCCTTACCATTACGGTTAACTAAAAAAGTAATTGAATCACCTTCATTTTTGCTATTTACAATTTCTCGTAACTCTGCAACATCATTAACCTCTATACCATCCGCCGTTAAAAGTTCGTCATAAATTTCCAAATCGGTATCGGCATCATCAGATATATAAACAATGTTATTTACTTCTCTAGTAATATTTAGTTCTTTCCCAGCCTTTTCATAGGCTAAAATAGTTGCATTATCAATTGATGATTGCATATACAATTTTTCAAGTTCTAATAATTCATCAACCGATTCATCCGGAGCAGTAATCTCACTACTTTTTACTAAATCCCAGTTAGGTAAACAATAAGAAAGTAAAATCATTGGTAATGTTCCTTTAACCAAAGAAACATAACTCATATTTAAAGATCCTTCAGTATCTCTAGAGTTTTCTACCTCAATTCTATCCTCCAAATTAACTATCCCACCTGGAGTATATATGACAAAAGGAAATTCATAAAAAAACAGAAAAATAATGATACCCCAAATAATTAAGAATTTATAATTTTCAACAATAAAATTTTTAACATTTGAATATAATTTATTAAACAATTAGATCACCTAATTAATTATAGCAAAAAAGGGGATTGTTATGAAAAGAAATTTCATCTATTTGACAATTCTTATACTAATTTTTTTAATTTTTAAGAATTATTCAATTGTTTTATCAAGTAGTATTAATGCTGTAGAACTTTGGTTATATAAAGTTTTTCCTTATTTATTTATCATGATTATTATTAATGATACATTAATTAATTTAGATTTTGAAAGAGTTTTTACTAGTACAAGTATCTATGTACTAATAATGTCTTTATTAAGTGGTAGTCCTACATCAGCAGTTATAATAGATAATTTATATAAACAAGGAAAAATAAGCAAAAATAATGCTAATATTACTCTCATGTTTACATACTTTGCTAATCCTCTATTTCTATATACAATGTTAAATAGTATATTCAATTCAATTAATATTACAATAAAACTTATGATTATCCATTATTTAAGTAATATTATTATCTATCTTATTTTCAAAAAGAAACTTGAATATACACCTACCATAACTAATAATTCTAAATTTGATATTGCTAGTTCAATAAAAAAAGCTATGACAACGACAACAATGGTTCTCGGAGCCATAACTTTTTATCTAGTTATAAGTGATATATTACAATTAAATATTTTTCTACGAGGTCTTTTAGAAATGACCCAAGGTTTAAATTCTCTTATTAACCTAAACCTTGCTAACAAAGAAATTATAGCCATTATTTTTATATCCTTCGGCGGTCTATCAATTCATACTCAAGTAAAATGTATTTTGGATGATTCAACATTAGAATATAAATATTTTTTTAAAGGCCGAATTTATCAAACATTAATTGCCACTATTCTAACAATCATTACCCAAACAATTTAGTGTATTTGCTGTAAAATCTTGAGCATTGCCAATATAACTTATACTTATATCATCTATAGGATTATTAAATTCTTTATCATTTCTTTCATTTAAAGTATGAACTTCTATATCAATAGTCATAGTAAAAATATTTTGATCTTTAGTATAATATACATCTGCCAAATTAACATAAATACTACATTCATCCATATCCCAAGCCCGGATATCTCCTCCACTATTAGTGTATTCTAATGTATTACTACTAGCTCTAATCACTGAACTCGTATTGTCAGAAAATTGAAAAGTTACAACTAATAAATCTTCATTACTACCACTATCACTAATACCTACCAAAGTTTTACTTAATAAATCATTATTTATTGTTCGAAGTATTTCAACTCTAGTTATTTGATTATTCTTTGCATAAGTTGTATTAGTTTCTGCATTATTAAGTTCAATCAACAACTTTACCATAAAAACTAAAACTACAGAAATTAAGGCTATACTTACGATCACTTCCGCTAAAGTCACACCTTTTTTATTAAGCATATTTTACACCTCAATCCTATACGGAGAAGCCGAAGAACCATCCCCACTAACATATCTTAATCTTCCATTTAAATAGAATGTTGGTCTAATTTGATAGGCAGTAGTAACTACATTATTTGCTAAAGTCCCACTATTTGTCAAATAATAAGCCCTATTATCATAATTACTAACCCTAGTAATAAACCACGTAGTTTGATTATTATGAAGCCAATTAGAATTTCCATTAATTGGCCCTACATAATTAGTAGTAACAGTAGCATATGCATAATCTGATACATACATAAGTCCAACTTTAGCTGCAATATAAGTATCACTTCGATTATTTCCTACCTCTACATCATAAATGTTAAAAGCCTTATTACTTGAATATGAGCTACTAAATCCTCCAACATACCAATTACTATTAACGATAGCATTGCGCCATGAATCTTCAAAACTATTCAAAAATTCACTATTTAAATAATTATAAATACTCGATGTCTCATAAACATTAGAAGCACTCGAACTATAAGCTTGAGAACTAATAGCAGTATTTTTCACCACTTTAATCTTGCCATCAATTACTCCAATGATTCGGTACAAGTTATTTGTTGGACATGTTGTTGCATCACTTCCAAAACATATATAATTATTTGGATTTGCTCCAATATATCTGTATGAATTATCCAAAGCACCTTCACTCAAAGAACTATCATGATAAACTAACCCCAACTCTTCACTATGTCCGATTAAATAGCGAGTCAAATTATCATCCGATAACTCTGCTTTAACTTCTTCTTTAAATTTATTCAACAAAACTCTATTATTTACTAAATCACTAACTATAAACAATAATATAAGCAAAATAATTAAAAAGAAAGAATAAACAACTGATGTTGAAATAAAACCTTTATTATTCATAAATCACCTAAATACCTAAAGAAGCATAATAAGAATTACAATTAGCACCAATTCCTGGAATACATTTTGTAATTCGTCCGCTCTCACTATTCTGAGAATATTCTATAACTAGATAATAGTCATAAGAAGTATCATTTAATGATCTAATATAATTTTGCATATTATAGCTTAAATTTTCTATAGAATTTTTACATTTTAAAGAATCACCATCATAACCAATATCACAATCTTCAAGAATCTGCGAATCAAGTAAAATCATTTGATTAACATTAAAATTAGTAAATATATTTTCTAAAGATAGCTGCATATTTTGAGCTCTTTGCTCTGCAGTAAACATACTATTAAAAGACGGTCCAATAGTAACAGTGTAAGAATCACTAAATGAATACCGTTTAATATCATTAATATTCGTATTGTTTTCCAAAAAATTTCTAATATAATTTGTTCTATAAACATAGGATAAATCATCATAATTAAGTCTTGCCTCTTCCCTATTAATTATAGTACTATATGAATTATATAAATATAGCAACGACGTTGTTAATACTACTACTGTTACAATAGTTTCTATAATAACAAATCCCTTTTTATTCATATTTACTAGTCTCCTTACTGGAACAAAAGCCAATCATGTCCTTACTACTTTTTGTTCACCTTTATTATAAACTATTTATATACATTTTTAAACCCTCAAACATTATATTTTCATTTAAATTAATATTTGAACATGTAACAAATCATGCTCCTGATTTTATTCAAAAAATCAATCATCAAAAATATACATATAATATCATAGGTGATATCATGTATCCATGTAGAAGACCCGGCGGAGGACTTACAATAATACTTTTATTTATTCTATCAATTCTCATTTTTTATCAACTAATAATTACTTTTATTCTACCATTTAGATGGAATATTTTTGTACTACTAATAGAAATATTTTTCTTTTTCTTCTTATTATGTAGAATTATTTGGCCACGTTACTAACCAAAAACCTCGTTTCTATATCAAAAAACGAGGTTTATATCATTTCTGAGTACTTTCAATCTCTTCTTTATTATAATATGGTCTTATTAAATCTTCTGTTTTAAACACATAATCAATCACTTTATTATTTTCCCGACATTGCAATAATTCCGTATCATATTTTTTAGCCTCTGGAGGCATAGTTATCAAAATAAACAACAATTTTTTTTCATATTCAAGTAAAGGAAACTTATACATATAACGTTCTAATGCTTCAGCAAAATTCATATTTAAATATTCACTTTTATATAATTTAACTAAATCGATTACTGGAGTATCTATCAAATAATCATCCCAACTAATTAAAACTTCTTTGTTTCCTCGCAAATAATGATCCAATGCTAAATTATTATGAACAACAGCCACCCTAGTTTTAGTTTCCCCTTTAATAAGCTCATACCATTCATCTAATTCTTTTTCACAAAAATCTAATGCAGCATTAATCTTAGAAAAATTTCTTAACAATTGATAATTAGATGGAGAAGAATATATTTCATTAAAAGCTATTTCAAACATTGTATCATAATAATTCTTCAAATAACTTACATTACTTTTAATATCTTCATATATTGCTTTATATGTATCTTCACTAACTTCTTTAAAATAGCTAGTTTTATTGTGTAAACTAGCTATTAAATCTATTATATCATCGCACATCTGTTCTTTAGGCATTCGAATACTTTCGACATATTCATAAACATTGACATCCCTACGCGAAGCATCAATTAGTTTAGGAAAATTATCAAAACCTCGGCTTATTAAATAATTATATAATTCGCTAACATCCTTTTTTTTAGGTTTAATAATAAAATCTCCACTAGTTGTTTCAAGTAAAGTTGCTTTCCCTTTTAAAGTGTAACGATAAGGCTTATAGATAGCCTTTAAAATTTCTAAGCTTCTATTCATTAATATCAGGTATTATAATTTTATCCCCGATAGCAACTGTACTTAAATCATTGTATTCTCCAAGCAAACTTTGAGTTGTATTATATTTTGTACACACTGACTCAATAGTATCAATTTCACTCATTACATGAATATGATACGTTACAAATGTTTCTTCTGCTGGATTAACAGCATCTAAAATAGCTTCTTGTTCTTCTTCAGTTATTTTCTTTTCTTCAATCAGTGTATTCATTTCGTTATCCTCCCTTGTTTCTTCATTTTCCTCTATCTTTTCTGGTTCTAAAACCAATTCTTCATTCTCTTGTTCTATTTCTTCATCAATGCTATCAAGTATTTCTTCAAATGATTCTCTTTCTTCAGGAACTGGTTCAAACACTTCTTCTTCCTTTAATTCTAATGCATTAATACTATATTCAATATTAACTTTCAAAGTATCTTTATCGACAATTTCATAAGTAAAATCCTCAATAGCAAAATCTACTGAATCAGTATCAATTTTAGTAGTCAAATTAACTGAAAATGGCAATACATGTTCAAAACGTTCCTTATTAACACTTACTTCATGAGTTTTATATTCACCAGTTATGATAAAATTTCCTAATATTTCTTCCGGATTAGCCGTATATTCATGTTCCAAAGATATACTAACTATCTCACTAATATTAGTATTAAACTTAATATCCTTAGTAAATGGTATTATACAATTCATAAATTTCCTCCTTAGTAAAATTTATGAATTATAACCTATTTTATTACAAAAAGAGGTTAAATTTGATGTGAACCCCAATTAGGAGACATCATAAAAAAAGACTTTTACAAAAAATTAAAAATCAAGGGCGAACGAAGTGAGTTCATCTAGACCCTTGA
>DVHV01000143.1 GCA_018711775.1 Candidatus Onthocola stercoravium
CCAAGGGGTTGCAGGTTCAAATCCTGTCTTCTCGACCATTTTTAGTTTATTACACCTATTTTGGTGTTTTTTTTATGCCCTTGGCCCCTTATACAAATAACTTAGTAAATAATAATTAAAATATACTTGGTAAAATTCTAATCATTTGCTATACTTTATATAAGGTGGTATTGATATGAAAAAGAAAAAATCCAAAGACCGTTTAGTTGATCACTTAAAGGAACAAATAAAGACTCATAAAAAAGCCTTTGCCCTATATATGTTTTTAAGATTGTTAGTGTTGATAACTCTTGTATTACAATTACTACATGGTAATTATGAAAACGCCTTTTTATGTGTTTTAACTTTAATTTTATTTTTAATTCCAAGTTTTATTGAATCTCGTTTTAAATTAGATTTGCCTGAAACATTAGAAATAATAATTTTACTTTTTATTTTTTCAGCAGAAATCCTTGGAGAAATTCAAAATTTTTATAGTGTATTTTCTAATTGGGATACAATTTTACATACCATAAATGGCTTCTTGTGTGCAGCAATTGGCTTTTCTTTAATCGATATTTTAAATCGTTATGAAAAGTTTCATCTTAATTTGTCTCCGTTATTTGTAGCTATTGTTGGCTTCTGTTTTTCAATGACAATCGGAGTTTTATGGGAATTTTTTGAATACGGTGCTGATAGGTATTTTCACACAGATATGCAAAAAGACAAAATTGTTGAGAATATCTATTCTGTTTCTTTAAATCCAGAGGGAAAAAATGTCCCTATAAAAGTTGAAGATATTCTAGAAACTAATATAATAACTTCAGAAAATACTTATGTTATTGATGATGGTTATTTAGATATTGGTATTGTTGATACGATGGGGGATTTATTTGTTAATTTTATTGGAGCAACTGTTTATTGTGTAATTGGCTATATATATGTAAAAGAACGGGATAATGGTAGTTTAGCTCAAAAGTTTATTGTTAGAATGAAGGACTGAAACATGGAAAAATTTTTAAGATTTGGTAATATAATTGTTTTAATTTTGATATTGGTATTAGTCTTTATTGCACTTGACCATTTTAATTATTTACCTAGCAAAATATTTAATGATTCAGATTTTGATATTGAATTTATTAAAAGTGAAAATGATACTGATGGTGATGGTGTAGATGATTACACTGATATATTAAACGGGGCTAGAGAATTTGTGGAACAGGAACCTAAATATAAAAGTGCATATTACAGTGGTGGTTATCCTGATGATGGTTATTATGTTTGCACTGATGTAATTTGGTATGCTTTACAAGAAGCTGGATATGACTTTAAGACATTAATTGATGAAGATATAAGAAATAATAAGGAAGATTACGATATTGATATTCAAGATACTAATATCGATTTTAGAAGAGTAAGAAACATTAAAGTGTTTTTAGATAAATATACTGAGAAACTTACAACAGATGCTGAAGATATTTCGGCTTGGCAAGGTGGAGATATTGTCGTTTATGAAGACCATATTGGTATAGTAAGTGATAAACGTAATGAAGATGGCGTTAGTTACATAATTCATCATGATGGACATCATAAATACGAAGAAGATGGTCTAACTCGCAAGAAGATAGTAGGACATTATCGTTTTAATTTAGATATGCAAAAAACAAGTGAAAATGCCGAATAATACTAAAAATACCTAAAATTATTCATAAATAGCGAAAAAGTGGACTTTAGAGGTTCAAAAATTTGTGACTTTAGAGGTTCAAAAAATGTCCTAAATGTGATATAATTAAATAATGTGAGGGGAAAAATGACAATTAATAAAGAAGTAGAATTTAATAATATAATTAGTGATATATTAAAAAATAAAGAATTTATTGATTTAAAATATGAAATTCACCATGGTATTTCACGTTTAGATCATTCATTAAATGTTGCAAGACTTACTTATAAAATGTGTAAGAGATTACATGTGAAAAATTATGAAGAAATAACTAGAGCGGCTTTATTACATGATTTTTTTAGAACAGAAGATGTTCCAGAAAAATGTTTTTTAAATCATCCTTTAAAGGCTGTAGAAAATTCTAAGAAAAACTTTGAAATATCGGATTTCCAAGAAAATATTATTGCTGCCCATATGTTCCCAGTTACAAAGAATATTCCTAAACATGTAGGAAGTTGGATAGTAAGTGGAGCTGATAAGGCTGTCGCAATTTATGAATGTACAAAATATAAAGTTCCATTAACAATTGGAGCAGCATTTCTATTCTGCATGAATATATGTTTCATTCAAAGATAATAAATAACCAAATTAAACGGTTATTTATTTTTTTGGCAATTTATGATATGATTTTGTCATAGAGTAGAGGAAGTGAAATAATGGCTAAAATTGATAATGAAGCAATTAATAGTATTAAAGTATTAGCATTAGATATGATTGATAAGGCAGGTAGTGGACATCCTGGTATAGTTTTGGGAGCAGCTCCAATTATTTATGCCTTATATAAAGATCATCTTAAAGTAATTCCTAGTAAACCAGATTGGATAAATAGAGATCGTTTTGTCATGTCAGCAGGCCATGGTTCAGCGCTTTTATATTCGATGCTTTATCATGCCGGATTTGATATTGATTTAGAAGAATTAAAACATTTTAGAGAACTTAATTCTTTAACGCCAGGTCATCCGGAATATCGAGTTACTCCGGGAGTAGATGCATCGACTGGTCCTTTAGGTCAAGGAATTGGTATTGCAGTTGGTATGGCCATGGCTGAACGTTACTTAAATGCGATTGCTAATATAGAAAAGAAAAATAGTGGAATAATTGATTATTATACATATTGCCTTTGTGGAGATGGCGATTTGATGGAAGGCGTTAGTTATGAGGCATTATCATTTGCTAGTGCCCAAAATTTAAACAAACTTATCATTCTTTATGACTGTAATAAAGTGAGTTTGGATAGCGATACAACTAACACATTTACAGAAGATATAGAAATTCGTTTTGAAGCTCTTGATTTTAATATTTTAAATGTAAAAAATGGTAATGATTATACTGAAGTATCCAAGGCTATTAAGCAAGCAAAGAAAAGTGACCGTCCTACAATTATTATATGTAATACAACTATTGGTAAAGATTCAATGCTAGAAGGAACTAACAAGGTTCATGGTAAACCACTATCTAAAGAAGATTTAAGTAATATTAAAGAAAAATATAAAATTACTACGGAAGCATTTAATATCGATAGTAAAATTCTTACTCATGTTCAAGCATACATCAATAATCGTGTTGGGGAAAATTTTAAAAGGTGGGAAGAAGAATATCGAGAAATTAAGGAAAGTGATAACATTGGACTTCATTCAATGCTTAATTTATTAGAACGTAACACTTTTGTTATCGATTTTGATGATACAAAATTTAAAATAAGTGATGAATATAGTGAAGAGTTAAGAGAAAGTAATCATAAAATAATGAACTTTATTTCACCGAAGAATCCTTTCTTTTTAGGGGGATCTGCTGATCTTTCTTCATCTTGTAAAACAAATTTAGATAAATCGAGTATCCAAAGTGAAGATAATCCTGTTGGTAAAAATATTTATTTTGGGGTTCGTGAACATGCTATGGGAGCAATACTTAATGGTATGGCTTTATCCAATTTAAAAGTTTTTGGTTCAACATTCCTAGCATTTAGTGATTATCAAAAACCAGCGATAAGAATGTCAGCATTGATGAATCTTCCAGTAACATATATTTATACTCATGATTCAGTATATGTCGGTCCAGATGGTCCAACTCATGAACCAGTAGAACAACTTACAATGTTAAGAACTATTCCAAATTTTATAACTTTTAGACCAGCAGATATTAATGAAATAATGGGGTCTTGGGAATACATACTTAAAAATAATTGTCCAACTGCCTTAGTAATAAGCAAAGAAAAGCGCAGCAAAAATAAAAATACCAATGCTAAATTTGTTAAATATGGTGCATACATGATAAGAAAAGAAAAATATCATTTAGATGGCATAATTATTGCAACAGGTTCAGAAGTTGAAATGGCTATGAATATATCTAAAGAATTATTTACAATGGGGATAGATACTAGAGTTGTATCAATGCCATCAGTAGAACTTTTCTTGAAACAAAACCCTAAATATGAAGAACAATTACTACCAAAAGATATTCCAACATTTGTTATTGAAGCGGGATCAAGTCTTATTTGGAATAGATTTGCTACTAAACCAGAATATATTTTTGGGGTAAATAGATTTGGTATGAGTGGTAAAACTGATGAAGTAATTCGTTATTTAAAGATTGATAAAAACTCAATTTTAGAGAAAATTGCAAATTATTTAGCAAAAGATGTTAATATCGACATAATTTGACAAATTATTCGTCCTTGATTTGTTATCCTATTGTTGGGTGATGAAATTGAGGACATTTTATATTTTTAGAATTAATAGGGAAATGACTATGTTAATGCGAGAAAGTCCCTATAATTTATTCAAATCTTTAGAGGGGATATATTTGCTTGATAGGGCTAGCATTGGATATGGTAAAGATTTACTTGATCAAATAATTGTGCCAATTGATAAATTAAAATATAATCGGCTTATATATGAAAAGAATAAAGATAATGATTTCTATATGAAAATTGGTGATAACCACAAAATAATTAATAAATATCGCAAAGAAGAAACAAACATTCAGGTAAAGAATAGCCATATTTTAATGAAAACAAATATTATCAATAAAAATATTCGTAAGTTTTTGCCTTTAAATGAACTTTTTGCTTGTGATTTTGAAAATAAAGATTATTTTTGGTTAGAGGAATTAGTACGATTATAAGTTGTTAAAAAGTTAAATTTATAGTACAATATTCATATAAAGGAGGCAATTTATGGGACAATTAATACTATACTTGGTAATTGGTTTAATAATTGGCTTGGTTATAGGTTTTTTAATCGCTCGTTTTATGATGAAAAAACAACTGGAAAAAAATCCTCCGATTAATGAAAAGATGATTGAGGCAATGATGAGTAGTATGGGAAGAAAACCAAGTCAGAAACAAGTTCGTCAAGTTATGCAACAAATGAATCGTTATAAGTAATCCTTTAGGGTTACTTTTTTTCAAAATATGTAAAATTTTATATAAAAATATTTACATTTCTTGCATATTTTGGTAATATTGAAATATAGAATAAAGAGGTGTATGAAAATGATGGATTTCATATATGAACTATATCAAAATGATAATTTTGTACTTTATCTTACTATTGCTTTAGTAATATTAATTGTTCTTTTTGTTTTAGTTCTTATATTTGGAAAACGCGATCAAAAATTAGAAGAAACTAAAAGACTACAAAAAATAGATGTTGATGCTTTCAAGGAAGAAAAGAAGGAAGAAACAAAATTAGAGGTTATTCCAGAACCAAAGAAAGAAGAAAAAATTGAAGTAAAAACTGAAGAACCTAAAAAAGAAACTAAATCAATATTTGATGATACTGAAGTTTTACCGGTAATTAAGGAAAATAATGATAGCGAAGAA
>DVHV01000144.1 GCA_018711775.1 Candidatus Onthocola stercoravium
TAATTTTAATAATATATGAAGAATTTTTAAAAAATTCGTTAAATTTACCTAGTAAATATCAAAAATTTGCAAAAAATAATTTTTTGAGTAGTTATAATAGTAAAGACTTATTAAAAAGAGTTAATTTAGTAGCACAATTTTTGGAGGATATAAGTAGTAATGTTAATTTAGAATTATTATTGGATAAATTTGTAATAGATTTAGGTGATGTAGATGAATAAAGTATATGGCATAATATTTAAAGATGGTAGTAAAACATATTTTTTTAAGGGAAATGATAGTTATAAAAAGGAAGATTATGTAGTGGTCGATACAGAAAAAGGTTTACAATATGCTAGAATAGTTCAAGTATATGATGATAAAGCAGTAGATGAGAGCCTTAAAGAAATTGTTAGACTAGCTACTGATGAAGATACTGAAAAGTATTTAAAAAATTTAAAGGATGCTGATATTGCTTTAAAAAAATGTGTTAAATTTGTTTCAGAATTGGGGCTTAATATGAAAGTTATTAATGCGCAATTTACTTTAGAAAGAACACAATTATTGTTTAATTTTACAGCAGATGATCGGGTGGATTTTCGAGAACTTGCTAAAAAATTAGCCAGTATATATCACACGAGAATTGAACTTCGTCAGATAGGAGCTAGAGATAAGGCCAAAGAAGTTGGTGGTGTTGGAATTTGTGGTGAACAACTTTGTTGTGTAAGATTTTTACGACAAATGGAAACTATATCAATAAATATGGCCAAGGATCAAAATTTGGCTTTAAATCCTAGCAAAATTAATGGCGTTTGTGGAAGATTATTGTGTTGTCTTGCTTATGAAGATGCAAATTATTTAGAGTCTTCCCGAGGAATGCCAAAAGTTGGAGATGTAATTAAAACAGCAAGTGGTGAAGGTGAAGTTGTCAGTGTCGATGTTTTAAATCGTAAATGTCAAGTGATGATTGATGGTAATAAAGAGGAACATTATATCGATGAAGATAGTAAAAAATGATTTATTTGATTATAAAAATCGTTATATTTGGCAAATTCAAGATGGTTTTAAATTTTCTTTAGACTCCATTTTATTGGCGGAATATACTAAAGTAGCAAATAATTTAAATATTTTGGATATGTGTACGGGTAATGCACCGGTGCCTTTAATCATCTCTACTAGGACAAATAGTAATATTGTAGGATTTGAAATTCAAAAAGATATTGCAGATTTAGCCAAAAAATCAGTTTTAGAAAACAAACTAGATGAACAAATTACCATCATAAATGATGACATAAAAAATATTGGTAATTACTATACGGAAGAAAGTTTTGATATAATTACATGTAATCCACCATATTTTAAAGAAAATAGTAGCCTGGTTAATAAAAATGATTATAAATCTTTGGCTAGACATGAAATTGCTATAAATTTGGATAGTATTTTTAGTTTAGGCTTTAAATATTTAAAAAATAATGGTATTTTATATATGGTTCATCGCCCAGAAAGGTTAGATGAAATTATAATTTTAGCAAGTAAATATAAATTAAATGTCAAAGAAATTGCTTTAATTGTTACTAATAAAAGTATGATTCCGACATTAATATTAGTTAAATGTGTTAAGAATAGTAAGAATGGGCTAAAATTTAGGAAGATTTATGATGTTAGTAAGTGTACTACTTATCAACATATTTTTGATTGTGAGTGATTTGATGAAATTAATAGTTGGTATTGGTAATCCTGGAAAGGAATATGAAAATACAAGGCATAATGTAGGATTTATGGTTATTGATGCTTATTTAGGGGATGTATCTTATCAAGAAAAGTTCAATGCTTTATATGCGAAGAAAATAATCGATGGAGAAACTGTCTATTTTTTAAAACCTTTGACTTATGTCAATAATTCAGGGCAAGCAGTAGCAGCATTTATGAAATATTTTGATATTGATATTAAAGATTTATTAGTTATTCATGATGATTTGGATGAAGCTGTTGGCAAATATAAATTAAAGATAAATAGCAGCAGTGGAGGCCACAACGGTATAAAATCAATTATAAATCATTTGAATAGTCAGGCCTTTTTACGCCTTAAAATAGGTATTAATAGTGAGTTTCGCAAGGATACAATCGATTTTGTTTTAGGGAAATTTTCTAAGAGTGAAATGGAAGTATTTAAAGGAAATTTAGAAATTTATAAAGATATAATTGATTCTTTTGTAAAGAATGGTACTGATAAAACTATGAATATTTACAATACTAAGGTAAGAGGATAATATGGATTTTTTAGATAATTATTTTAAATATGAAATAGGAACGGAAATATCTGGTTTAACCGAACAGTTAAACGTTTTTTATTTGTTAAAATTGCATGAAAAAATGAATCGAAACATTGTGGTTTTGACTTCATCTTTATATGAAGCAAATAAAATATATAATTCGTTAAGTAATTATCTAGAAAATACTTTGTTATTTCCTATGGATGATTTTTTATCTTCGATGATTGTGGCGGCTTCACCAGAACTTAAATATAAACGATTAGAAACATTGGATAAATTAAAACGTGGTGGAAAAAATGTTATTATCACCAATTTGATGGGGTATTTAAAATATTTATCTGAAAAGAGTGTTGATAATTCGTTAGTAATTAACACGGGAGATAGTATTAGAAGAGATGATTTAGTTAGTAAACTTACGGATTTAGGTTATCACACTGAATCACTTGTTACAATGAGTGGTGAAGTGGCTGTTCGGGGATTTATCGTCGATATTTATCCAATTGATGAAGTACATCCAATAAGGGTAGAATTTGATGGTAATACAATTGAAGCAATTAGATATTTTGATGAAAATACGCAACTCTCTTCTGGTAAACTTGCAAGTATTACAATTAAAGCAATAGATGAAGTTAGCACAAGTGCTCATAATTCTTTATTTGATTATGCGAGTAATCCATTGGTTGTGTATGTTGATAAAAGTCAAATTGAAGCTTCTTACAAAAAGCTAGCAGAAGATATTTTCGAATATAAAGAAAGTAATGATGTTACGGAAAGTTTAATGTATGAACTAGAAGAGATTCCGGATTATGATAGAATATATGTTAATCTATTTGCTAGCGGAAAATATAACTTAGGGGCTAAAACAATTGAAAATTATAATCAGGATTTTGAAAGATTAGTTAAGGATTATAAACTATGGCAAGTTCAAGGAAAAGAAGTATATTTTTATTTATCTAGTACAAGGCAAGCAGATATAATAAAATCATATATTCCGGATGCAAAGATTGTTATTAAGAGTATTAATAATGGATTTATCTTAGATAAATATGTGGTAATTAGTGAAAATGATATAGAAAAAGTAAATCATCAAACTAATAAATATAAGAATAACTTTCATATAGGAAAGAAAATTAAAGATTTTAACCAATTAGAAAAAGGGGATTATGTCGTTCATATTGCGCATGGTATTGGAATTTATCAAGGTTTAACTACACTCACTGTTCGGGGAAGTAAAAAAGATTATTTGACAATTTCCTATGCTGGAACAGATAAAATATATGTACCTGTTGAAAAAATAAATACAATCTATAAATATACAGGAAAAGATGGAAGTGCTCCTAAGTTAAATAAATTGGGTAGTCCTAATTGGGAAAAAACCAAAAATTATATAACAAGTAAGATTAAGGATATTTCGGCGAATTTGATAAGTTTATATAAGAAGAGATTAGAACTTAAGAAGATTCCTTATAAGGACTATCCAGAAGAAGAGGCTTTTGCGGCATCTTTTAAATACAATTTAACTAAAGATCAAGAAAAAAGTATTTTAGAAATCAACAGGGATTTAAAAAGTAATATCCCGATGGATAGACTTTTGTGTGGCGATGTTGGTTTTGGTAAAACAGAAGTAGCCATGCGAGCAATATTTAAAACAGTATTAAATAATCATCAAGTTATGTATTTATGTCCAACAACTATTTTATCAAAACAACAATTTCTGGTTGCTCAAGAAAGATTTAAAGATTGGCCAATAGAAATAGCATTATTAAATAGGCATGTAAGTACGAAAGAAGCCCATCGAATTATTGATGATTTTAAAAAAGGAAAGATAGACATCTTATTTGGAACGCACCGTATTTTAAGTGATGATGTTAAAGCAAAAGATTTAGGACTTTTAGTAATAGATGAAGAACAAAGATTTGGAGTAACACACAAAGAAAAAATAAAAGAACTTAAGAATGATGTTAATGTTTTAACTTTAAGTGCAACACCAATTCCAAGGACTTTAAAGATGGCTTTATCAGGTCTTAGAGATTTATCAGTAATCGATACACCACCGGTGAATAGGTATCCGGTGCAAACTTATGTCGTTATTGAAGATGACTTTTTAATAAAAGATGCTATATATAAGGAATTATCTAGAAATGGGCAAGTATTTATGTTATATAATCGTGTGGAATCGATTAGTAAATATGCAGCCCATATAAAAGAATTGGTTCCGGATGCAAGGATTACTTTTGCACATGGCAAGATGGATAAAAATGAACTTGATGATATTATGAGTGATTTTATCGATTATAAATATGATATATTGATTTGTACGACGATTATTGAAAGTGGTATCGATATACCAAATGTCAATACTTTAATTATCCACGATGCCGAAAACTTTGGGTTAAGTCAGTTATATCAAATTCGAGGAAGAGTTGGTAGAAGTGATAAAATTGCTTATGCATATTTAATGTATGAAAAAAATAAGATGCTTAATGAAATTGCTATAAAGAGATTAAATACAATTAAAGAATTTACAGAACTTGGTAGTGGATACCGTATTGCGATGCGTGACTTAAGTATTCGTGGTGCTGGGGATATATTCGGAGC
>DVHV01000145.1 GCA_018711775.1 Candidatus Onthocola stercoravium
AAAAGAGGAAAAAATTATCAAAATAATTTAATCCTCTTTTTATATTTTAACTAGTATGGGAGTAAAAATAATGTCTAGCCAGCACTGAATTTGTACTCCCGCACAAATTCTTATATGAGGAACACCCCAATCCCCTTATTAATAAAACAGTTAGTCATTATTTAACAAATTACATATATTTATTCTAGTTTCGTTATTATGATTTTCATCTATATAATAATGACTACCATTTTCAAATATATTAGTATCTACTTCATTATTAAATTTCAAATAAACAAACAGACCGCCTTTAATTTTAGAATAATATAAAATAGAATTTGCATAATTAGTATTTATATTTTGTATTGTTTCATCTAAAAGATTTTTATAAATTTTTAATCTATTCTTTACAATACTTTTAATATTATTGTTTTGAAGATAATCTAAAACAACTAACTGATTAAATAGCGAAGTGCCCAAATCAAAACTCTCTTTAAAAGAGTATAATTCACCTAATAAAGTAATATTTGATAATATATATCCAACATTAATTGAAGGACTGATATATTTAGAAAAGGTTCCTAAATAAATAATATTTTTTCCGTTATTTAACTCGTATAAATTTTTGTATTTAATATTTGTAAAATTAATTAAGCTATAAGGATCATCTTCTAATACTAAAATATTATATTTATTAACAACTTCTAAAAACTTTCTTCTATAAGAATTACTCCAAGAATAACCAGTAGGATTATTAAAAGTTGGAGTCACATAAATAAGTTTTGGTTTATATTTAATTATCTTGTTTTCTAATATATTTAAATCAATTCCATTCTCGGTTAAATCTAATCCAATTAAATTAACTTTTCTATTTTTAAAAGCCTTTATAGCGCCAAAATATGTTGGTTGTTCTATTAATACAGTATCTCCTTCATTTAACAATGCATAAGATATAAGATTAATTGATTGTTGAGAACCAGTTGTAATTAACATATCTTTATAATTTACATTATAGTTCCAAATATCATTTAAGAAATTACTAATTTCAATTCGTAATTCTTTTAGTCCTTTTGGGGAAGTATATGTATTAAAATTAATTCCACTAGATAATACATTATTTATACTCTTGTTTATTCCATCAGTATCAATTATATTATATAAACCAAGTGATTTATTTTTCATGACTATCTCCTTTTACATATATAAAGTGAACTTTTTCCATCATCTTTAATTTCTATATCAAAGTATGGTGAAAGTAGTTTTTCATATTGTGCCTTTGATATACAATCAAATATAGTAAAGTGAGGTTCATATCCTTCACAAACTTGTATATGTTGAACTTTATTATCCATTAAATAAGATATTTCTAAATAACTTTTATCATCTAGGGTATATTCTTTAATCATTGGTTTATTTGAAGGTTTATTTGAGAATGTATTAAATATAAATAATCCACCCTTTTCAAATAAACTACTAAACTTTTTAATATCAATATTTAATAACCAATAATTAATGGCTTGTTCACAAAAAACTTTTGTATATTTTTCGTTTGTAGTGTCTATAAAATTTTCTACTGAATCATTATACACTTTGATACCCAATTGTTCTAAATCTAATGGTATCATATCCTTTTCTTTATCTAAATAACTAACATTGTCACTAAATTTTATTAGTTCTTTTGTTAATCTTCCATTACCACCACATATATCTAACACCTTATCATGAGAAGTTAAATTTGCCTCTTTAATAAAGTAATCAACACCTTTTAAAAAGTATCTTCTGTATAATTTTTCATATATATAATATTTTGGATATTTCATTTCTCATTCCTCCCATAAATTAAATTCCCATTTTTATCAAACAAATATATAACACCGTGATATTTAATATTAAATGAAGTTTTGTTGTTTCTAATTGAATCTCTTACTGTTCCAGGAAAAGCATAATCATAATATGGTAAATTATTATCATATTCGTGATTTATATGAACAATTACTTTAACCTTTTCATTTTTAAATAAGTAATCTAATAATGGGGCATTTAAAGTAGCTTTTTTATTTTCAACATTTAAAGTATGATTTGTATGATCTACACTATTTACAAGTGTATAATCATTTAAATTTTCTTTTCCTCTAATAGTAGTAATAAATCCTTTATCAGTTTTAACTGCAACACTTCCAAAGACGTATTTATCACCATAAATGTTTTTTCCCATTATATCTTTATATTTTTGTATATATGCATTATAAATATTTAAATCATTTTCATTAATACTTATATTTTTATTAATTATAATTGTTTTATAATATATATCTTGTTTAAAATCATTTATAAATTGTTGTTCATTGTTTATATTAAAAAGACTTTTTTCTTTGGTTAATACATTTAATACACCATTTACATCTAAAATTACAAAATGCCATTTGTTTTCTAATAAATTCTTATATGTTTCATCGATAATTTTATTATCGATGCTTGAAACATAAATCTTTTTATAATTTGTCATTTTTAAATATTTCTCCTATCAATTTTTGTGCAATATCTTCTTTTCCAGAAGAAATAATATAATCGTTAGATGCTTTGATAATAAATGCTTTATGGTTACCTTGTCTGATATCTTCTAAATCATTAGCAACTACTAAATTACAATTATTTTTTTCTTTTAATGTAACAGCAGTATTAATCAAATTTTCTTCGCTAACATTGTCTAATAATTTAAATCCTACCAAATATGTACTTGGACTAATATTTTTTATTATAGATATTATTTTAGGAGTTTTCTTTAATTTAATAATTAGATTCTCTTGATTAGATGAAATTTTATTATCATTTAAATTATCATTATGTTCACAGATTAAATCAACAACACTTTTATTAGTATTATTATTTATGCTTAAAGATAGACTTTCTGCAGTTGTGACATAGTCAACAGCGTAATCAGAAACAGCCATAGAATGTATAAAGTAATGAATATCATTACTTGTTAATAGTTTTCTAACTGTCGTTTCTAACTCATTAGTATCTGTAATTTCAATAATTTCAATTTTGTTGTGAGTTGGCTTAAAAGATGTTTTTGAGCAAATATAATATATCTTTTCTATTTGTTTTTCGTGTAATTGTATTAATTTATTAGCTATTGTACATCCTAATTTTCCAGAACTACTATTTGTTATTTTTCTCACATTATCTATTTTTTCACTTGTTCCTCCTGCAGTAATAATTACTTTATATTTCATTTTTTCTACCTCCATCTAAAATTTTATTAATAAATTCAATTATTGTTTCTTTTTTTGCAAGTTTACCAATTGCCTTATAGCCACAGGCTAAATTACCCTCTACTGGATTTATAAACTCATATCCATACTTTTTTAATTTACTAATATTATCCTGAACAATTTTATTGTTATACATTTCATTGTTCATAGCAGGAGAAAATACAACCTTTGCAGTTGTTGCCATAATTGTTGTTGATAGCATATCATCTGCAATTCCATTTGCAACCTTTCCAATAATATTTGCTGTAGCAGGTACCACTAATATTAAGTCAGCTTTTTTTGCAAGACTTATATGCTCAACTTCTACATGCTCCTTTTTCTCAAACATATCTATTACTACTTTGTTTTTTGATAACGTTTCTATTGTTAAAGGTGTAATAAATTCGGTAGCATTTTTAGTCATAATAACATCTACATTTGCACCATCTCTAACCAGATGAGAAATTATTTCACATACTTTATAACAAGCGATACCACCTGTTATACCTATAACTATTTTTTTATTTTTTAACATACTATTCCTTCTTTCTAAGTAAATTATATGCCACAAATGTTGATAAGCAAAATATATTTATGTTATAATACTGATAAGGAGGACTTATAATGAATATTGATTTAGAATTATATAGAATTTTTTATGTAGTAGCAAAACATAAGCATATGACTAAGGCAAGTGAAGAACTACATATATCGCAACCGGCAATCTCACAATCAATTAAAAAACTTGAGGAACAATTAGGGGGAACATTATTTTTAAGAAGTAATAAAGGAATGGAACTTACTGAAGAAGGTAAAATGTTCTTTCAATATATTAAAGGTGCATTAGAATTAATTAACAATGCAGAAAATGAATTTACTTCTTTTAAAGATTTATCTAAAGGAGAAATAAAAATAGGATGTTCTACTACTTTAACTAAACTAGTTTTACTTGATACTTTAAAAAAATTCCATTTTGATTATCCAAATATAAATGTTAATATTACTAATGATTTAACTAGTAATCTAATAAATGATTTAAAATTAGGAAAGTTAGATTTTGTAATATTTAACGAAAGTAATATAAAAGAAACTAATTTAGAATTACAAAAAATAAAAGAGTTAAAACAAGGATTCATATACAATTCATTATTTTATAAAGATGAAATAAATAGTTTTGAGGATTTAAATAATTATCCACTTATATTACAAAAAGAAGAATCAAATAGTAGAAAGTTATTAGATTATATAGCTCTTAATAATAATGTAAAATTACTACCTAAAATGGAAGTAGTAAGCCAAGAACTAATAACTGAATTTACTAATATTGGTTTAGGTATAGGATTTGTTTTAATTGATTTGGCTAAAAGAAACTTTAAAGATGTGAAAGAATTAAAATTAAATAAAAAAATACCAAATATAAATGTGTATTTGGCAACTAACAAATCTATTTCTTTAACATTTGCTAGTAAGACTTTTATAAAATATTTAAAATGAGTTTTACATTTGTAATATAAAAGAATTAAACAAATTTAGGAGGTATGTGTATGGTTACTTTAATTATCGCAATTATAGGAGCGATTACAGGTGTTTTGGCATTAATAATACAATATGTTGATTATAAAAAATCAAAAGTAAAATTAAAAGTTCATTTGGAAGATAGAAAATCATTTTATAATACAGGAGATACTACGTATAAATGCAAATATTTTGGAGTTATATCTGTGAAGATAAGTAATTGTTCATCTTTACCTATTACAATAGATGAAGCTGAAATTAAATTTAATGAAGTAAAACGTTTATATTTTAATGATAAAAAGAATATTAACAAAAAACATATATATGATAACAAAAGCTTTACAGAAATTCGTTTATATGAGCAACCACAATTACCCTTAAGGATAGATTGCTATGATACCGTTTTTTTAAGTTTTATTTTCCCTTTTTTTGATGAGTTTGTAAATAAAGATTTTAACTTTATTTTACGAACTCCAAGAAGAGATTATAAACATAAATTTAAATTAAATGAATTTGAATCTATTTTTAATCAGTAATAAAAAGTTTGGAGGAGTATGCATGAGTTTAGAAAATTTATATAGTAATAATGTTAAAAGAAAAAAAACTGAACTAATCAAATTAAGAAATGATAGAGCTAAATATACTAAAGATTTGAGTGATGCAAGTCAAAAAATATTAAGAGCAGAAAGGCAACTAAAGAATACCAGGTCGTCTTCCACTATGAATAGCAAAATAAATGAAATTAATCGTGAATCAAAGAAAAAAAGTGAAGCTGAAAAAAGAATATCAGAATGTGATGCTAAAATTGCCAAAAAAGAAAAAGAACTTGATAAAGAAGAAACAAAACTTTTAAAGGAGCAAGCAAAAATACAAAAAAACCGAGATATTGAAATAAATAGCAATTATACTCAGCTTAAAACGGATATTAATTTACAAAAAAATAGTACTGCACAATTATATGAAGAAATAAAAAAATTAAAACAACCAAAGGAAAAAATAAATATATTATTTTTAGGTGCTAATCCTGATATAATTCTTAAAGATGGTTCAGAACAATCTAAATTAAAACTTGATAAAGAAGCAAGAGAAATTAAAGAAGCTATAACAAAAAGTTTAAATCGTGATTCAATTAATTTAGAAACTAGATGGGCTGTTAGAACTTCTGATTTATTTCAAGCTATTAATGAAGTAAATCCCACTATAATACATTTTAGCGGGCATGGAACTGAAGATGGACATCTTGTTTTACAAGACAACAATGATAATCCAAAATTTGTTGATATTGATTCAATAGTAAAAATGATAGATGCATCAACTGACAATTTAAGATTAATAGTATTTAATAACTGCTTTTCATCTTTATTTGCTGAGTGCGTTGTTGATTCTGTAGAGGCAACTATTGGAATGAATAATTCTATAAGTGATGAAGCTGCAATTATTTTTTCCTCACAGTTATATTCTGCTATAGGTTTTGGGAATTCTTTAGAGAAGTCTTTTAATCAAGCAAAAGCAAGATTATTGCTTGAAGGAATTAAAGAAGATAGAACACCTGAGTTATTTGTTAATGAAAATTTCAATTCTTCAGACATTTATATTGTAAAAAATGATTAAAAAGTATATAATGATTTTAGAAAGAGAGCGTTGTAGTTCGTAAGCTGTAGCTTAACCGCTCCA
>DVHV01000146.1 GCA_018711775.1 Candidatus Onthocola stercoravium
TTATAATAAAAGTATTAACAATTCCTAAAATGCATGGTAACATAGAAATGCAATCTTAAGTATATGTGTGCTTTTATGTAAAGGAGGTATGAATTTATAAAAGCAGGCTTATATGCTAGGGTTTCAACAGAGATTCAAGTCGAAGGCTATTCTATTGATGCTCAAAAAGAATATTTACTAAATTATGCTAAAGCAAAAGAATATACTGAATATGAATATTATGTTGACGGTGGTTATAGTGGTAAAGATTTAAATAGACCCGCTATTCAAAAATTAATAAGTGATTGTAAGAGTGGAAAAATAGATTGTGTATTTGTTTTTAAACTAGATAGAATATCTAGAAGTCAAAAAGATACTTTATATTTAATTGAAGAAGTATTTAATAAATACAATGTTGGTTTTATTTCTATTAGAGAAAATTTTGATACCACTACACCTTTTGGTAAAGCCATGATTGGGATACTTTCCGTATTTGCTCAACTAGAAAGAGAAACAATACTTGAGAGAACTCGTATAGGTATTCAAAAAAGGGCTGAGTCAGGTTTATGGCGAGGTGGTGGTAAAATACCTTATGCTTACGATTATGATAGTACATTGGGCATTTTAGTGCCTAATAAAGAGCGGGTAGAAAAACTACATAATATGATTTCCTTATATTTAGATGGTTTAAGTTTTAATAAATTAGAAAGTATATTTGGTATGGATGAAAGTTTAATATCCCAAATTATATTAAATAGAACAAATTTAGGTATTGTTCCTTATAAAGGACAAGAGTTTAAAGGTCAGCATGAAGCAGTTGTTACTGAAGAAACTTATAATAGATTAATTGAAACTGTTAAAATGCGTAGTAAAACGAGAACTGAAAGGCATTATCTTTTATCGGGCAAAATTTATTGCGGTAAATGTGGTGCCAAATATAGGTATCAAAAATGGGGTAAGAGATTAATATGTTATTGTTATTCCCAACAAAAAAGTAAACCTAAATTTATCAAAGATCCAAATTGTCAAAATAAGAGATGGGATTCTTTTGAAATAGAAGATGCAGTTTTAGAATGTTTATTTGCTATGGCTTTAGATGAAAATTTGTTTAGAACTAATTATAAACTAACCGAAGTAAATGTTTTAGAGAAATATGAAAATAGATTAATAAAAGTGCAAAAACAAATTGAGAATTTAGTTAACTTTATTGCAGATGATATTGCAGTAGAAGTTACTAAAAAGAAGTTAGAAAACTTGGAACAGGAAAAAGAAACTCTAGAAAAAGAAATATCTGATATTAAAAGTAAGAATGAAAAAAATATAAATAAGTTAGATATATTAAAAAATTTACAATCATCATGGTTTAATATGACTTTTGATGAACAAAGACTAATAATTGAACATATTGTTGATAAAGTAATAGTTACCAACAATAATATAGATATTAAGTTAAAAATATCTTAATTTTTTATAAATTAGTTTGAAAAATTACATATGTTTATTAATGATTATATTATAATATTATTAATAGATGGAGGTTTTACATTATGTTAAAAAACAATATAGTAATTTATCTTCAAAAGATGGTATTGTTAAAGTAGATACAATGCTAGATAATGAAACAATTTGGATGAATCAGAGTGAACTTGCTAAATTAATTGATACAATTAAAAATAATATTTCTCTACACATGAAAAATATCTTTGAAAGCGGTGAATTATTAGGAAGTGCAACTGTTAAGGATTTCTTAACAGTTCAAAAAGGGATTTTCGCAGAGATTAATTTTTTGCTAAACCGTTCTCCCCATACCTAGGATAGCCCAATTAAACTCATGGAAATATTTAATTTTAAACTGGAAATTATCGTCTTATATGAACTTGGTATAACTAATTTAAATAATATTTGTAATTTGGTTGCTCCGAATGATTTAATTAGTTTTATTTTTTTATCATCAATGTTTAAGAAACCATTATAAATGGTAATTATGCTAACAATCAAATTGATAAGTAAAGCCATTACGATGATACTTTTCATATTAGCACCAGCAATTATGATAATAAGTGGACCTAAAGCAACTTTAGGTAGTGAATTAATCATTGTCAAAAATGGATCGATTATTTGGGCTAAAATTGGTATTTCATAAAGGATTATAGCGATGATAAACCCTAGTAATATACCTAAAACAAAGGCTATTAATACTTCATTTAAAGTAGCAAAAATATGATTAAATAAGTTATTACTTTCAATAAGGCCTAATATTGTTTTGATGATTTCACTAGGTTTTGAAAAGACAAATGTATTAATTAAGTTTTTACTCGCTAAGAACTCCCATAAGCCAAAGAATCCGATAACAATTAATATTTGACAAGTGATTACAAAATACTTACGTAATTTTAATTTTTTTAAAAATTTTCTTTGGGCTTCAGACATTTTTATCTAAATCCCTCCATAATTCATTGTAATATTCTCCAAAGTTTTTAGCCTTTCTTCTTTCCATTGGAGTATTTCCACTTATATTTATTTCATAAACATTTTTAATTACTGATGGTCTTTTTGATAAAACAATGATGCGATCTGCTAAACTTAAAGCCTCTGATATGTCATGAGTAATCATTACAACTGTTTTATGTTCGCTTTTAATTATGTCAGAAACATCTTCACTAACTGAAAGACGTGATACATAATCTAATGCCGAAAATGGTTCATCTAAAAGTAAAATATCAGGTTTAGTTGCAAGAGTTCTAATTAAGGCTACTCGCTGACGCATTCCTCCGGATAGTTGATGCGGATATTTTTCTAAAAAATCCTTAAGTCCATACTTTTCTAATAAACACTTGGTATAAGCAATATTATCAGGAGTAAGTTCATGTCTTATATTTAATCCTAAAAGAGCATTATCTAATATATTTAACCAAGGAAATAAAGCATCTTCTTGTAACATATACCCTACTTTTAATTTCTTGTTTTGAATAATGTCTCCAGAACTTTTATCATCTAGATTCGCTAGTATATTTAAAACGGTAGATTTACCACAACCAGAAGGCCCAATAATGCATAAAAACTCTCCTTCATAAACATCAAATGATATATTGTCGATGGCTTTTACTTCACCCATCTTAGTATGATAATTTTTACTTAAATTTTTTACTTCTAATAATTTATTCTTCATAGAAATTATTTACTAGATCTTCGTAAGGTACATAATCACTCAAAAGATCAAAGTCTATTAAAAAGTCTTCTAAATTAGTAAATAATTCTTCACTAACAAATGGGTTTTCTAACCAACAATCATATTCTTTATAACGATCAATCATTAAAGCAAGTTCACTTACATCAGTATCTGGAAATTGATCAATGATATCTTCAGCAACTTTAGTAGCATCGTTTTCTAATGTGTAAGTTATGGCTTTGGCTATTGCTTTAGTAAATCCTTCAATTATTTCTGGATTTTCTTCGATATAACTTTTACGAGCATAAAATGCTGTATAAGGAACTTCGCCACTCATTACCCCAACACTAGCAACAACATGACCATAGCCATTTTCTTCAAGTGAGGTTGCATTTGGTTCAAATAAATTAACAAAATCTCCAGTTCCTCCGATGAATGATCCGGACAATGCTGCAAATTCTACTGAATAATTGATATTTATTTTATCAATATCTATCCCCATATTTTTAAGTCCATTTAAGAAATTTAAGGCTGGCATTCCAGTAGATCTACCTACTAAAATTTCTTTACCATATAAATCTTCCAAAGAGAAGTCTTCATAATTATCTCTGGCTACAATAAATTGACCATCTCTTTTTGTTAGCCCTGAAAATATGCGTAGATAATTACTTTCTTCTTGATCATATACATATATTGCAGATTCAGCACCAGCAAAGCCAATTTCAACATCATTGGATAAGACAGCAGCACTTACTTTGTCAGCACCTGGAGTTAAAATAAGTTCTAAATCTATTCCTTCTTCCTCAAAGTAACCATTTTCAATTGCTACATATAAAGGAGCATAAAATGAACTGTGAGTAACTTCGGCAAGACGAACTTTAGTAAGAGATGAATCCTCTTTTCTATCAAAAACTTTTATTAATATTAAAGATACACCAACTAAAACTATTAAAGCAATTAAAATTATAATAATTTTCTTTTTCAAAAATATTCCTCCTTCTAGAATAATATATGAGGAATTTTAAATTTTGCTTGTAATAGAAAAAAATTCTAGACTGACTAGAATTTTAAAGTTTATAGATTGTTTTATGCTTTTTAGTATAAATTGCTATACCTGCAACACTAACTAAACCGATAGTAAGTAGAAAATAATTTAATTTGCTACCTGTTTTAGGATTATCGATTACTTCTTCAACTATTTTGACAATTACTTCATTACTTGGTGTATCTTCATCATCTACTGTTAAAATTGCAGTATTAGGTATTTCTTCTCCAGACTGTGTTCCTTCTTTAGCCATCAGAGTTATTTCTATTACTTTTTCTTCATTGGCTAGAAGAGAAAATTCCCACTCAATAGTGTTTCCATTCATTAGTGCATTACCACTATCGACAATAATAAGTCTTTCATCGATAACATCACTAACTTTAATATTTTGAATGGCTATTGCACTTTCATTTTTAATACGAATATAATATTTGAATTCTTGACCTACAAGTACTTCACTGGCACTTACTTCTTTAGATATCGTGATATTATAATTGACAACTTCAACATCTACTTCATCAGTAATGTCTGGCTTGCCAGGTTCTTTAACAACTACTTTATTATTAATTATGTATCCAGAATCTTGGTTTTCAATATAAGCTTCAACTGTAAACGTAACAGACTCACCAACTGCAATTGTTCCTACATCCCAAGTTAAAGTGTTATTGCTAGCAACGCAATTATCGCAGCTTACAATTGTTAGATTTTCATCATAAGTGTCAACTACTTGGACATTTTCTGCTTGATAAGTTCCAGTATTACTTACAGTTATAGTGTAAAAGAAATGTTCAGTATTTAACACTTTATCTTTGCTACTCACTTTATCAACCGTCAAATTTGAATCAACCACTATAACATCATCTTCACTTGTTTTAGTCTTATCATCATATGTTAATATAGCTTTGTTAAGAATAACTTCGTCCATTACTACATTATCTCTTACTTTAACACGAACAGTCAAATTGATAGTTTCATTTACAGCCAGTTCAGAAATGTTGACAGTAAGATTATTTCCAGAAATATTATGACTGGTATTACCATTAGTATATTCTACTCCGAGCAATTCTAATTTTTCGGGAATAGAATCTGTTAAAACTAAATTCTCTGCAGCATTTGTTCCATTATTACCAATGGTTATCGTATAATAAAATTCTTCACCGGCGTGGACAACTTCTTGACTGGCTCTTTTAAGTAGATAAACATCCGAATCAACTACTTCAACTGTATCATCATCTTCAAGAGTTTCGTCTTCATGAGTTAGTACTGCTGTATTGGGAATACTTGTTCCACTTGTTGCTGAGGTAGAAAGTCGTACTTTAACAGTATAGGTAATATTGCCACTGGCTGGTAATGAATCGATAGTCCAAGTTATACGATTGCCATTTACAGTTCCTCCATCACTATCAACTATTGTAAGTAAGGAGTTTATATTATCAGTAATAGTTATTAAGCCACTTGCTATTGAGCCAGTATTGGTAACAGTTATTTGATAATAAAATTCTTCACCAGGAGCAATAGTTTTTTCTCCTTCATCATTATATGCTACTTTAGTTATATTTAAAATTGGCTTTTTTACAGTAACATCTTCATCATCTGTTTGATTTGGTTTACCCGGTTCTCTAAGTGTTACAACATTGTTAATAACTGTATTATCAGCAACATCACTTTTAACACGAACAACTACTGTAAATCTTTCGCTTTCGCTTGGATCAAGACTAGATATATGCCATGTAATTGTTTGACCATTGATGCTTGCTCCAGATGCTCTTACTATTTCTAAACGTGAATCAATTACATCTGTTATAGTTAAATCTCGGCTTGGTGCATCACCATTATTGGCTACATCAATGTAATATTCAAATTCTTCATTTGGTTTTACTTCATTTTTACTTGCTGTCTTACTTATAGTAACATTTGAATCAACTACTGTAATGTCTTCGTTGTCTTGTTTATCTTCTTCGCCTTCTTCTTGTAGTATTGCTACATTTGGGATATTTGTGCCAGCAGCAACACTATCTTTCACACGGACAGTCACTGTATATGTTTGGCTTCTAGATGCTCCTAGACTAGAGAGGCTCCAACTTACTTGTTGACCATTAATAGTTGCTCCGGGAGCTGAAACTATTTCTAATCTTGAATCGATAGTATCGGTTACTGTCAATGGATTACTACTAGCATCTCCTTCATTATTAATAACTATGTTATAAGTAAATTCTTCTCCTGGACGAAGTTCATTTTTAGTAGCAGTTTTAGTAATTGTTAAATTTGCATCATTAATAATTACTGTATCATTATCCTCAACTGGATCGTTATTATCAGCACTAGCAATAGCAATATTATCAATTGTATCTAATGGAGCATTATCATTAACACGAACAGTTATTGTTATAGATGCTGAATCGTTATAAGCTAAGTCCCCAATGACAAATCTAGCATTATTACCACTACCGCTATTAGAAATACTCGAATTAACAATAGTAAAGTAGCTAGATATGTTATCAGTAACTACTACATTTTTAGCGGTTCCTTCACCTCTATTAGTAACTGTAATAGTATAACTAAATTCTTCTCCTGGTTTAATGACATTTACACTTGCTTCCTTAGTAATAGTTAAATCCGGTTGTAATATTTCTACTGTTGCATCATCACTTTTTTCTTTTTCATTGATTGTTACGGTTGCTGTATTAGTTATAGTAAAATCGGTTCTTTCAAAATCTTCTTTAACTCTAACTTGAACAAATAATTCGATAGTTTCTCCGACATCCATTGACTCTATATTCCAAGTAATATTTTGACCAGATACACTACCATTATAAGCATTTAATATTTCAAATTCATCAGGTATTCTATCTGTTACCACCAAATTATCTGTAGGGATTGGACTATTATTTTCTAATAATATTTTATAATAAAAAGTTTCATTGTCTTCTACTTCACGTATTGGTGTACTCGATTCTTGAGTAGCTAAGGCAGTTTTGGTTATATCGACATCATTAGTATTTATTGTTTGAGGTGATGATGGATGAAATCTTAAAAAACATTCTTCTGTTCCTGTTGCTTTAACAGTAATTGTTGCATAAACAACTTTGCCGGTATCAGAGGTATATATTGTATTAGAAGTTAAACTGAAACTTCCTCCATCACCTGTTCCTAAATCCAAAGATTCAGCTACAAAGTCTTCTTTTATTTCAAAATCTAATATTTCTAGACCTACAGTTTCAAAACTAGCCTCTACATGATTAAATGTGCTGTTTTGTGTAAGTTCAACATAAAAGTCGTAAACATATACGGTTTTACCATCAGTATCTGTATATTCATCTGCTCTTTCAAAATTATGTTTATTTGCTGCTTGAACATTGTCTGTTTTAAAATAAAAAGCTAATCCAAATATAAATACAATTACTAATGGTATTAAAAAATATAACAATTTACGTTTCTTCATATACTGCTCACCTATTTTAAATATACCCCATTTTTGAAAAACTAGCAATATCTTTTTTAATTTTTTTTCGCTTTAGTATATTTGCACATACGTTTTTTTTAATACCTCATATTCTATTAGTGAAAGGAGGTGAGAACAATAAAAGATAATTGCTTAGAAAATATTAACATAAACACTGATACCTCTGAAAGACCTAGCGATAATTGTTTATGTGAAGTAATAAAATGCTTAACAAAAAATTGCAAATGCCCTACTGGACCAACAGGACCAACCGGACCTAGGGGTGCAACGGGACCTACTGGGGCTACTGGGGCTACAGGTGCTACTGGACCTACTGGGCCTCAAGGACCTACTGGGGCTACTGGGGCAACGGGCGCTACTGGGGCAACGGGCGCTACTGGGGCAACGGGCGCTACAGGTGTAACCGGACCTACTGGACCTCAAGGACCTACTGGTGCTACTGGCGCTACTGGCGCTACTGGCGCTACAGGTGCTACTGGACCTACTGGGCCTCAAGGACCTACTGG
>DVHV01000147.1 GCA_018711775.1 Candidatus Onthocola stercoravium
ATATAATCACCAACATAAAGATTATAACAAAATTTTCTTAATTAATCTATAACTAGGGTTTGACATTCCCCTTAGCATTTCTTATTTTATCTATATATTCTTTTATATTTACACTACTTACCCTTTCAATAAAACTATCAATTAAATCTTTTGAGAAAATTGATTCCTGATAATAAGAACCCTCATAATACTCACTAGGATAACTTTCATAATCTTCAATCGTTAGTTCATATTTTTCACTTAAATATTTTCCCAGACAATCATACGCAAAATATAAATCACTTCGAAATTGTTCATATGAATGACTCAATAAATACTCTTCTGTAAAACATTCAGAAAAAAAATAGATAATCAGCAATTAAATGGATAAACCACCCTAATTCAAAACTATCTAACACTTCATGTTCTTTCAAAAATGCATACAAATCAACTTTACTAGCTAAATGCGTAACATTATTATCTCCTCTATTGGCCATAGTATAATGTGTTTTATCCTTATCATTAGTTACATCCGGATATAAGGTTCCAGCAATTATCTTTTTATAATCAAAATTCTTATCTTTATTCTTTTCTAAGCATTTCTTAGTTACTGCCAAATGCATTGCTGATGAAGCCATCTTATCACCTTTCTTTTAACAAAAAAACGAACCATAAAGATTCGTTATATTCTAATTGGTGGAGAATAAGAGATTCGAACTCTTGACCCCCACGGTGCAAGCGTGGTGCTCTAGCCAGCTGAGCTAATTCCCCAAGAACATGATTATCTTATCATATAATAATAAAATAATCAAGCACTTTTAATCGTTTTCTTCAACAATTTTTATTAATCCAGCTTCAACTTCTTCAAGTGCTCTACCTAATTCCTTCTTGTTCTTATAATCACTTTCCTTCATTTGAAAATGATTATTTTCAAGCATTTGCTTACTTCTAATTGAAGCAACATGAACTAACTTATACTTTGAATCGACGATATTAAGTAATTTATCAATTGATGGATATAACATAAACCCACTTCCTTCTTCATACTATTATAGTATATACTTTTTCCATTTTAATGCAAGAAAAAGCCAAAAAGTTGACATATTATTGACACAATTTTCGCAATGCTTCCAATATTACTACCATTGCCCAAGTATCTTGTTGGCAATATATCCTTAATGCTTCATAGTACAAATCGTACTCTTCTTTTGTCATACTATTGTAAGTAGCATAAGCAACAATTGCTTCCGTTCCATTCTTGACTGTCAAATCTTTATAAGACAAATCACTAAAAACTGGAAGAGTTTTTTTAATTGAAAAAGAACCACTCAAATCCTTATTATAATAATTTGGTAAACTAGCCCTTTCCTTATCAAAACCTAATTCTTCATACAAGTCTGATTTAGTATTGACCAGCCACATCAAATCAAAACCTCTTTCATACATAGCCATGAGCTGATCTTTATATTCTGGGAAAATTCCTGCTAGCTCTTTGATACGTCCTTTTTCAAATGCCACATTCTGTGCAAATAAAGTTCCCTTTGATGGATCAATATATTTACATAATGCCTTAACTAATTCTTCTCGTTCATCATTATCGAAAGTCTTTGCCAAGAATATATAATTATCTTTTATTTTATCACATACCCCCGGCTCCCGTTCAATATGCAAACTAAATTCAAACGGCGACTGAATATAAGGTTTTTCTCCTTTAAAACGTGGCATTGGACAAGGCATCGTTTCAAAATCCAAATGATAAATCGGATATTCCAAACAATTTAATCCTACCTTAATCTTCTCTTTATCGATATAAATCCTATCAAATCTTAAACAATCTCTTTGAATTTGATGTTTCTTATGCACAATCCATTCCTCAGGGATATCTAGCATATTGATATAGCCTTCATTAATTAGTTCAAGTCCCTTTAATTTTTCACCATCTAAAGTTTTAAATCCAGCTCCATTATTTAAATAATTTAAACTGGAATTCTTCGCCGGAATCATTTTGCCACACACCGCACTTAAATACGGACATTCCTTAACTTTCTTTCGTTCACACCATTTTCCCATTGGACACTTACCAGCATCTAAAGAAAATATATCACGTTCCAGTTTTTCTTCCATCGCTGCAATAATCTTCTGATACTCTTCTGTCACTTTAGTTAAATCAAAAAATACGACAATTTCATTTCCATCTTCATCCGGATGGTACACAGCCTTTTTATTTTCATAAGTCCCATCAAAAACATAATTATGATTTAATACTGCTAAATAATAATGGACATTTTTTAAAGCCTCTTCATTATCAGATTCTCTATATTCACCTTCTAAAATAAACCTTTGAATAGCAAGGTCGAATACATATCCTCCGACATCACTATATCGATCAAACAATTTTTCTCTTTGCTTTGCATAGTTTTCCAAAGGCATTTCCTCTTCCAAAGGATAATCATCAATTTCATCTTTTAAATAATAACAATTCTTACTCTTATCAAAATGAAAAATTGAAAACTTTTCTCCCTTTTTATGATTACTTTGTAACTTTACATATTTACTACTTGTAGTTGCCTTAACTTCGATAATATTTATATCATTATCTACCTCATTATATATATCGACATAACAAACATATCTAATTCCATTTTTATTAAATTCAAAACTCTCTTGATTAAATGTCGCATCAGCATAAACAGACTTACCTTTAAAATATTCATTGGTAAGTCTCCCTGCTTCCATTTCCACTTGCTTATAATAAGGCATCATTGCTTGCATTTGTTTATTTACCTTTATCGTTGTATCTACTTCATAAGTCTCATCTTCAAACATCCCCGATAAAAGTTCTTTTAATATATCTTGTTCTTCTTGTTTTTTATAATCATCATAGCTAATATCAGCATCTAACTTTTCATGTCTTACTTCTTCTAGTGCTACATATCTACTACATCTAGTATAATTAATAAAATCCGTCTTAGTTACTGCCATAAAACCTCTATGTTAAAACTTCTGCAGTAATTTTTTCATCATTATTAGTTATTTTAACACGCAAATCATTTAATGTTGCCTCATTATTTCTTGGATCTGCAACTACACC
>DVHV01000148.1 GCA_018711775.1 Candidatus Onthocola stercoravium
TATTATTTACTATTTTTAAATTATATTTTATTCTTAATATTTCTTCTATTTTAGGTATTAATTTTTTAGTATCACAGTTTATATTAAATACAACTTTTGCAGAATTAATATGATTATAAAGTGGTGAATCACATAAACATTTTCTACTATAACTATTTGCTATATAAAATGCTACTACATCAGGAATAATATAATTAATCATATACTTACTGAAATTATTATAAAAAGGTAAATATTTTTGATTCCATTCTTTTTCTGTTATATCAGACATAAATATACTCCTTTAATATAATTTCTTCAGCTCTATTTTTCATATTATTCATATTTTTTATCCACAGTAATTGTTGATTACATTTCATTTCTTCATTTATATTTTCTTTTTCAGCTAGTAACTTTACTAATCCATTTACTTTGTGTTCTACTAATTCATCTATTTCATGTAAATATTTATTTAATTCATCATTCATAAGTAATTTAATATATAAACTTTTCTTATTATTTTTAATATAATCTAATCTTAGTAATCCATATTTTCTTATATTATATTGTTCTTTATTTTCTAGTATCAAATTAGGTAATAAATAATCACCTTGTTTAGTGTAACTAATATTCATAACATTTCCTCTTTTCTTTCTATATTTAGGCTTTAATTGTTATACATTTATTTGTTACACTTTGACCTTCGCCACCACCAGCATTTATGTGATTAGAAACAACTATTACATCACTACCATCACCATAAAAACTTTGAATCTTACTAGGTCTAGAATTACTATCTAATGTCACATCATCAGTTCTAGACATTTCATTTGGTATTCCCATTTCATCTAATCTCTTATGAATGTATTCACTAATTTTCAAAGTATATTCTTTTTCCGTTATTCCATTAGCAATAGTCCCCGGATCCTCTCCTCCATGACCAGCATCAATTACCACTTTTTTTAACGCTCTATCCATGTATATCACCTAGAATATTATATGGAAGATTTTAAATTTTGTTATTTTTATAAAATTTTATAGTCCAATTCAATAAAACCAAAAAATAGTCACAATAATGCAACTATTCCAAACTACTATCACCAGTAGCATAATTAATTTTTATGCCAGGTTGAACATTATAAACAAAAACATTAAATTTTAATTCGCCATTATCTTCAACAGAATATGCTTCCATTTGCACACCTGTTGCTACTAAATTTTCTCCTTCAAAATATGGTGTAACTCGGTAAAGCACATGATTGCCCGTTTCTTTTACATATGCCGCGACTTCATCTTCAAATTGTAACATTGTTGTTGCATTCATATATCTTGTACAAGTAATTAAATTTTGTTCATTAGCATTTTCTCCAGTCAATTGATACCCAATCAAATGACACCGATTATATAAATACTTCCCACTTACAATATCATATTTAACAGTATGCCACCCACTAGGTTTTACTTGTCCAATGCTTCCTCTTTCTTCAGTTGGCATAGTATCAACACTTACATTAGCAAAAGCCGAGCCACACCTACCTAAAGAATCAAAATTACTATATTTTTCAAAGCTTTCAGTAGTTTTTTCTTCTTCCGTAAATTCTGGTACATTATCATTTAAATAGATATATGCTTCACCATTATAATCCGGAATATTTTCTAAATCGTAATGTTCATAAGTATCAGTACTTCCCTCACTTACCTTCAAACATTCATCCCGAAAATAATAAACAAAATAAGAGGCTAAAAAACAAAGTACCAAAACTAATATTTTATTCAAATATTTTTTCTTTTTCCTTCTGGCCATTTACCATCACCTTACAATAACATTATATCAAAATTGACTAAAACAAACAATTATGTTAAAATACATAACAACTTGAAGGGGGAAGTATTTTGAAAAACTATAAAGGACAATGTGGATCTTGTGTTCACTATCGCATTGAAGATTTAAGGAGCGCTGATCGCGACGGATACGGATGTGATGCCAACGGTAAAGTCTTTGGATCACCTTATTATAAAAGGTTTCCATTTGATAACTCATGTAGTAGATACAAAGAAGATCGTAATAGAACTGATCGAGATATCGAAAAAGCATTCAAAGCTTTAGATAACAGATATGGGTATCGCCCCGGAAGTTCTTCATGGTGGCATATAGCAACATTTGTAAACACAACTTTAGGAAGTGATGTATGCAATAACTATTTCTATACTATGGTTGCTTTCCGTGAAAACTATCTGCAAAAAGATTTAAGATATGTAAATTTTCTAGTACAATATGATATGTATGGACGTCTTATCGCCGATTCACTTGCTAAAGATTCTCAAAAAAAGTTAATTGCTCAAGAACTATTATTAAATCATATCATTCCAATTTGTTATGCTTATGAAGCCCAAAATTATGAACTGGCCTTTACCAAATATATGGACATGTTTGAAACCTTAAAAAGTTTATACCAAATAACAGATGTTACTACTTATGATTTTGATAACACTAAAAAATTAAATACCGAAGAAATAAACACTCTTAAAAGAAAAAAGGAAGAAAAATAATCAAAATTTTTCTTCCTTTTTATTTACTAACATTCACCCAACTTACATAATTTGCATATTGTTCTAACTCTGATATTGTAAGTTTTATAGCACTATTACTACTTCCACATGCCGGATATACAAATTCAAATCTTTTTAAAGATTCATCCAAATAAACTTTTACTCCTGAATTTATTCCAAAAGGACAAACACCACCAGCCTCATGACCGATTAATTCTCCTAAATTTTCACTAGGAATCATTTTAGCCTTACAATTAAAAGTTTGCTTAAATTTGCTATTATCTACTTTTTTATCTCCTGCCACAACAATTAATATAGGTTGCTCAGAAACTATAAAAGACATTGTCTTAGCAATATTTGCTTCATCACACCCAATTGCAATAGCGGCATCCTTTACTGTTGCACTAGATACTGAAAATTCTAAAATATCTTCATCTTTATTAAATTTTTTTAAATATTTTCTAACTTTGTCTATAGCCATCTTTAGATACCCTTTCAACAATTTTTGTTCCTGCAATAATATCGTGCAATCCTCTACCATCTTTTCTTAAAATAATAAAGAAAATATTAACATAAAATATAATCGATGCTAAAACACTCAATACTCCACTAACAATCATATAATCTTTATAACCAAAAACTAAAACTGCTATAATTAACAATACTTCAAAAATAATATTATAAAGCACTATTGTTCGAAGCAACATTTGCCACCATTTAACATTATTACCACTTGTACTAGCTACTTCAATATTAAATAATTTTTTACCAAGTGTTTGATTTTTATTCCATTTTTGAAATCCCACAAAATAAGCAAGATAAACAGCTATAGATAAACAAGAAATGCTAATGCTATATTTGCTCAAATTATAATTAATTTTTTGATATTCTTCACTCTCGGCAATTTCTATAGCATTATCAACAGATAAATCTTCATATATTTCCATGTATTCACTATAAGTTTCTGCATATTCATCAAAAGTTGGATTTAAAAATCTAATTTGATTTAACATAGTTAAAAATAAAACTATAAAGATATAATCTATTGCATAAGCACCAATTCTTTTAAACGTTGTATTATTCATATATACCTCACTAAATAAATTTTATTATCTTTTGAGAAAAAAAGCAAACATTATGCTGTTTGCCCATCTGCACTAAGAGTAAGTTTTAAATCTCTTGTATTTCCATCACGATATACTGTTATCGTTATATCATCACCAACACTATGTTGATATAAGTAATATCTCAAGTAGGCTTTATTTAATACTTTTTCGCCATCAATTGCAGTAATAATATCATTTGCTTTAATTCCTGCCTCATCAGCAGCAGATCCTCTTTCTACAGATGTTACTATTACTCCATTTTCCAAACCAGAATTTCTAATTAAACTATAATATGTATAATAAGCATCAGCAAAATCAACCATTTGAATACCAATAACAGGATATACGATTATTTCTCCATCAATAATTTGTTCAGCCTTTTCTACTGCTGCTTCAATAGGAATAGCAAATCCCATACCTTCAACCCCACTGCTTACAAGTTTTAATGAGGTTATACCAATGACTTCACCATTAGCATTACAAAGTGGTCCACCACTATTACCGGAATTTATTGCAGCATCAGTTTGTAAAACTCTCATAACATAATCATTAGTATTAGAATTTGATACTGATACTTCAACCAATCTATCTTTACCAGAAATAATACCACGAGTTACTGTCCAAGAATAAGCATTATCAAGTGGAGCCCCAACTGCAAATGCCGTATCACCAACTCGACTTTCTTCATTATTTCCAAGTTCTGCAACAGTAAGTTCTGTATCAGATTCTATTGATAACACTGCAATATCAGCGTATTCATCATGACCAACAATTTCAGTTTCTACAACATCACCATTTGTAAAAGTTACAGTTACATTATCACCATCTTCAATTACATGGTAATTTGTTAGCAAGTAATATTTATCCCCTTCTTGACGATAAACAAAGCCAGTACCTGATGCTATATATGTTCCATCACGATAAGTCGAAACCACTACAACAGAGTCATATACTTTAGCAACCGCTTCAGCAATACCCGTATCATTAATTGTTACATCTCTTACTTCTTTAATTACATCTTCTGTAATAGCAACAGGAAAGAAATATACAACAGCATACATTACTAAACAACCTACAAAAAAGATAATAATATATGTCATTATATTTTTCGTTGCTTTTTTGTTTAAATTTTCATCAGTATTTTTATTTAACTTTTCATCCATCTCAATCTAACCTCACAATCTCTTTATAATTATTTGGAAATCCCATTGCATGTAATACTTTATCTATTTTTATTGTTTCAAGTTTTCCCGAAAGCCTATCAAGCTCATAGCTAACCTCATTTATAAATAAAGTAAAATCATCTTCTTTTAAAATAAACTTCAAAATAATAACTAAGGCAAACAAATCATTTTTCCCATAAATGTATTCATCATTAACTTTTGGTATATAAAGCAACCGATGATATTTTGTATCTTCTATTATCTTTTGTGTTTTATTGCAATAACAAATATCTTCATGAGCACACAAATTTCGATAATTAGCCAAAATTGGCAAGTACTCTACCATACTATATATATCAACACCAAATACATCTGCAATTTCTTTTTGATCTTGATATTGTAATATTGTATAAAGCTCTCCAACAATGCCAAAAGATAAAACCTTAACAACAACCCAAAGAGGAATATAACCATAATTAATTAAGTAGTGAGCTGTTGCAGCATGTTGCTTACCATTGACACTAATTTGCCTTTTCATTTT
>DVHV01000149.1 GCA_018711775.1 Candidatus Onthocola stercoravium
GCTTAAGCACGTGGCCTGAACCTATTTTTCGTAACGGTCAACAACAACACTTTCTAGTTGCATCCCCATTAAATAAGCAACTTTACATGCTAAAAATTTAATAGATTTAACTGTATCTTCATCCGGAGCACTACCTTGAGCAAACAAATAAAGTTTCTTTCCTCGTAAAATTTCTGCTTCCGACAACATATAAAGTCTATCAATAAAAGTTTTTAAAATTCCACTTACCGTATACCAATAAACCGGAGAACCAATTACCAAAGTATCATAATTTTTAATTTTATTAAATACTTCTTTAATTTGGTCATCTTCATATACTTGCCCATATTGTGATCTTTTATAATCACTCATCTGTAAAACATCATGTTCTACTCCATCTAATAAATTTTTACCAATTCTAAAAGTGTTACTATCCTTATTTGGACTACAAATTCATAAATAAAACTTTACTCATTATCATTTCTCCCTTCATTTTCATAATACACCCGCGATTAACTCCCGTGTCAAGAGCAAAATTAAAACTTACAAATTTTTACACTTGTAAGTTTACACTTATGTTCTATCTATAATTATTAAAGGAATATACACTTCATCATCACTATATCCAGCATGATGCGAATAAAGCATTGAACTATCCTTAGTAACTAAAGCCTTATTAGAGTCCTCAGCAATTGCAATAAAATCTCCAATAGCACTTTCAAATAAAGGATTTTCCTCACCATCCCCAAATAACTTATTAGCAATTACCTCATCCTTAGTATACAAATTAAAATACTCTCCAAATAATTTTCTAAATTCATTAGCAAACTTTTCATGCATTCCATTTTTTACTTTGAATGAAACTGCCCTTTCTTCAAGTGATGGAGTTCTTTCTAACATATTCATTAAATCTGGATAATCATCAAGTAATATATTATCAACAACAATATGTCCATGATCAGCAATAACAAAAACTATTGTATCATCAAGATTTTCACATAACTTTTCTACCTTTTCATTTCTTTCTTTTATAAGTTTATTTGCTTTCACACTATCAGGACCAAAATCATGCATTGTATAATCCGGCTCTTCATCATATGCATAAATATATTTTTTACCATCACTAGCACATTCTCTAGCAATAATATCAAACATATCATCTAAATCTTTATAATGCTTATCTCCAAAAGGAAACAAAGACACTGCTTTATAATTTCCTACATCATTAATTTCTTGCGTAATATCTTTATAATTAAAATATTTCTTTCTTACTTCATCAAACCCTACATTATACTCTCCATCTTCTTTATTAGTTCCAAAAAACATCTTTATTGTTTTACCAAGTGGCTCAATATAAGTATACCAACCTAAATATCCGTGTTCTACTGGATTAAGTCCCGTTCTCATTGAAGTTGTTGCTGCAGTAGTTGTCGCCGGAAAAACAGTTGTCATTTCTCTTTTCATGTTCTTTATAAAAAATGCATCATTATCTAAATTTCTTTTAAGTATTTTAGAACCCATCCCATCAAATAAAATAACTACTACATTTTTAGGATTTTTCTCACTCAACAACTTATCCACATATTCCAAAGTATTATGTTTATACTCTAACTCAAAATATTTTCTAATTGAACATGCTAAATTAGTAATACATTCATTATAATTATTTTTTACATTCATAATAGTCACTCCTAATTATCTAAAGTGTATCATATATTTTTCCATTTAAAAAGCATTAAATGCAAAATCTTTTAATGCCCATAAATTATTTATCTCTTCTTTCGTAAACCATCTTATCAAACCATTCAACCATACTTGGATCTTGATGATTAAAGAATAATGAATCACTTGTATCAAGAGCCTTTATCGCTTCCATATCTTCATTTGATAGTTCAAAATCAAACACCTTGAAATTTTCTTCCATTCTTTCTTTGTGTGTTGATTTACAAGCAATAATTACTCCCCTTTGAATTAACCAACGTAATATTACTTGTGCTGCACTTTTATTATATTTCTTACCAATTTCCACTAAAGTTGGATTACTAAACATATTGTTTTTTCCTTCCCCAAATGGTGCCCAAGCTTCAATATGTACTCCATATTTTTCCATATTTTCTTGAGCCTTTACTTGTTGATTCATTGGATTAGTTTCCACTTGATTAACGGCAGGAACAACTTTTCTTCCAAATAGACACATATCAGCAAGTCTATCCGGATAAAAATTACTTACCCCAATTGCTCTAATTTTTCCTTCTTCATATAATTCTTCCAAAGCTCTATATGCTCCATAATAATCACTAAATGGTTGATGTAATAAAACTAAATCGATATAATCAGTTTTAAGTTTTTTTAGTGATTCTTCTACTGATGCCTTACATTTTTCATAGCCATAATTATCAATCCATATTTTTGTCGTTATAAAAAATTCTTCTCTTGGAATACCACTTTCTTTAATAGCATCCCCAACTTCTGCTTCATTAAAATAACTTTGAGCAGTATCGATTGCTCTAAAACCTGCGTTTATTGCATCTAATACACAACGTTTAGTTTCTTCTCTAGGTATTTGATATACCCCAAAACCTAAGATTGGCATTTCTACCCCATTATTTAATTTAACATATTCCATAAATATCCCTTCTTTCCATACTATTTTCTCCTAGTACATCTTAAATATACTACCAGGGAGTTACTCCCGGTCAAGTGTTTTTTTAATTAATGTAAAAAATATGATACAATATATTAAAGGTGATTATATGAACATCTATAAATGTTTAAATGACATAACAAAATATATCGACGAACACTTAGAAGAAAAAATAGATTATAATAAATTAGCCATGTTCATGGGAGTCAATTCTTATACTATGCAACGTATTTTCTCTATGCTTTGTGGCATAACCATCGGAGAATACATCAGGAAAAGAAAGTTATCTAACGCTGGAGTAGATTTATACGAAAACAATCCAAAAATTATTGACCTTGCTCTAAAATACAATTATGAAAATGCCACATCCTTTTCTCGAGCATTTGAAAATTTCCACGGTATTAAACCTAGTCTTGTAAACAAAGAAACTAAACTAAAAATATTTCCCCGGATTATATTTGATGAAAATATTAAAATAACAGATGAAATATCTTATGAAATTATCGAATTACCTGAAATGAATTTATATGGCGTATCCACTCCCAGTAGTACAACAACAATTAAATATGATGCTCCAAAGTTTTTTCAAGAAACATATTATAAATATCAAAAACAATATGGGGATATTGACTATGGCATGATTTGTTACGATAACGAACGCGAAGAAGTAAAACGCTATTATTGTCTTTATAAAAAAGAAATTCCTGAATTTGAAAAAATTAAAATTCCCGCTAGCAAATGGTTAAAATTTCGCATTAATTCTCAAGAACCTCAAGATATTCGAGCTACATCTCAAAAATTTTACACCCAAATATTTCCCTCATCGCCATACAACCTAAAAGAAATTCCTGAATTAGAATACTATCATGATGATATAACAGACTTTCTAATAGCCATAAACTAAACTGACAAAACTGATTAATAAAAAGTCAGTTTTTTTAATTTTTCCTTTGTTATAATTTAATTACAAAAAGGGGGAATAAATATGTACACTTACGAAATATATCTAACCAAAAAGTACATAACTAAAGAAGAATGGCTAGAATTTATAAAAATTATATCTAACTTTGTTGGAGCATTAAAAAATTGGCAAATAATTGTTGTCAACAATCAAAATAAATTACAATATTTTACTATCACTGATAGAATACTTCCTCCAACTATTAATAAATTAGATGCATTTTTATTAAAAAGTACTAATAATCTTAACACACCTCAAAATAGTTTATCATGTCCTATATTTCACCAAATTGGCAGTAACATCATCGACTTAATAAATTATAATGAAATAAAAAACAAAGGAGAATTATTATTTTTAAACATTAATTTTTTCAAAATTTACGATGACACAATACTATCTAAAACAACTTATTACTTAAATAAAAATAATAAAACAAAAAAATATCATGCCTTACTTGCCATCCCTGCCAATATCTTATCTATTGATTTTGCAGGGAACAAAAGATACTTTTATAAATCAGTCCCTAAATATTTAAATATTTCCAAAGTACTCCCATTACTAAGTAAAGAAGAAAATAATGCTTTACTTAAAGTCTCTACATTTCCATATTATACCAAAGACTTATATTTAGATACCGATGCCTTTAGTTTTGCTAAACATTCATTAATCCTTGGTTCATCCGGATCTGGCAAATCAAAATTCATTAGCAAATTAGTTTACAACATTACCAAAAACCCATCTACTAAAAACAAATATCGCATCGTTATAATCGATCCTCACGCTGATTTAGAAAATGATATTGGTGGCCTTGGAAAGGTAATAGATTTTAATCATGAAAATATTGACCTTTTTGAAAGTACTAATAATGATACTATTGCCCAAACCGAACTTTTTCTCGATTTATTTAAAAATATTATTGCTGAACAATACAATTCAAAATTAGAAAGAGTATTAAGACATGCTATAAATACATTGCTAATTGCCAAGGCTTTTAATTTTTCTAACTTAAGAAAAATAATCACTGATACTGAATATCGTAGCTGGTTGATAAATACCTTAAACTCTAATCTACCTACAAGCATTATCAATTTCTTCTTATCAGATTTTAATGAATTAAAAACAAAATCTTATACAGAAGCAATTTCTCCAATTATTAGTTTTATTGATGAACTAGAAATGCTCCCAGCTCTAAACAATACCAATATTGCTGAATCATTAGAAAAAACAATTTCTAACAACTATTTAACAATATTTTCTTTAAACCAAACTAAAATAGGAACCAAACTAACTAAGACATTATCTGGGCTAATTATGAGTCAAATGTTAACTATAATCCAAAAAAGAACCATCAATGAACCAATAATCTTCATCATCGATGAAGTAGCTATTATTGAAAATCCTATTTTAACTAAATTCTTATCTGAAGCTAGAAAATATAATTTATCATTAATGTTAGCAAGCCAATACTTTAACCAACTAACAGATAATCTTAAAAATGCTATTTTTGCTAACACCAGCAATTACTATATCTTCCGTGTTTCCCAAGCCGATGCCACAACTCTTGTTGATAACCTAAATATAAAAATTCCTTTAGATGATACAAAAGAAAAGAAAATTGAACTATTAAGCAATTTAAACAATCGCGAATGCCTGGTTCGAATAGAAAAAGATGGCACTTTAATTTCTCCATTTAAAGCTACAACCTTAAATTATCAAAGTATACCTTATATTAAAAAAGGATTAATGTCAATTAACCATTCAAAATCTATTAACGATAGTCCAACTACAACATTTAATATGAATACATCACTGAAAGCTAATGATTTAATAATACCAGACTACAATGAAAGTGAGTGATAAAATGAACGATAAAAAAGCCTTAGAAATAACAGATAAAATTTTTAATAATATCTTTAATACAAAAAATTTATATACTTTAGATGAGTTATTAAAAAAGTTTGCATTTGATATTAAGCTTCCTAAACAAGTGTTAGATTCTACAACCAATGAACCAACCTGGTCAAACTCACCAAATAGTCCTAGTTTTATAACAACTACTAATATGAATAAAAGAGATACCTTAAATGGATGGATGCTCCCCAAAAAAGAAATTTCTAATTTTGATGAGTTAATTACCATATGGAATAGTATCAACATGACTACAACTGAAAGGGTATATGATTCCATAGATGTAATTAAAAGTGATACCATTTATTCATGCGAAAATGTCTATCAATCTAATGACTGTCGAGCCTGCAAAAACATTATCTATTGCAATTCTTGTGGTAACTCTGAATACTTACTAGCCAGTCAAAGATCTACAAATTGCACATTTTGTATTCGCGTAAATGATTCTCAAAACTGCAGCAATTCTTATAATGTAATCTGTTCCAACAAAGTTATTAATTCATTATTTATTCAAGATTGTTTCGATGTCTATGAATGTATTTTTTGTTCACATATTGCCTCCAAAAAATATTGCATCGCTAATATGCAATTTACTGAAAATGAATATTATGAAATTAAAAAAGCCATTATAAATTGGCTCTTAACTTCTTAATCTATTTTTTTCATCATCTCAATACTTCTATCAAAATAACCTAACCTTTTATATAATTTATACGCATTTTCATTATAAGCAAAGACATCTATTAAAATTCCTTTACAACCAACACTTCTAAAATAATCCTCTATTTCTTGCATCAAAGATTTACCAATGCCTTTTCCTCTGCAATCTTTATTTACTACAAGTTCTGTAACTCTTCCTCTTTTTGGAGCCTTAAAATCATACGTTTCTTCATCATCATTGTTAATTAATCCAATAATTAATCCTTTTACTTTATTACTATCTATTGCTAAAAATATTTTTCCTTCATACTTTCCTACTTCAGCCATCGTTTTAGCAAAATAACTATCTCGAAACTCATCAGTTAATATATTATATCCTTCTCTATCAATGCTAGCTATATATTCTTGCAATTCTACCAATAAATCTTTTACATTATTCTCATATTTTTCTTCATATTCAATTATTTCCATTTTGTCCACTCTTCATTCTAACTAAACTATTTCCTTGATTTGCATAAATTTTTTTATTTCTCTTTACTTCTTCCATCAAGTCAATATTGCTTCTACTTTTTCCAGCCATTCTTTCAAATTCTTTTATATAATTATCTCCTCGTTCCATATTCTTAATCATATAACATTCTCTGGCTAACAAAATTAATACTCTACCAATTTGATCCTTATCATATCCAAAATGTTGACATATACTTTTAGCATCCATTCCATCAATTAGTACTGCTTCTTTTATTGTCATAAATTCATTATCGACATCTTGTTCTTCAAATTCTTGAAGTTCTACATTGACATAAGTCTTAATTGCATTTCTTCCTTGATAAGAAAAATTATGAAATATCGAATATAAATGAGAAAAGTCATAAGCTCTCGTTTGATCTTTTTTACTTAATTCCTGAGCAATCAACAAATAATCATTTGCTTTTTGATACTCTCCAATATGCCCATAAGCAACTCCTATTCTAAAACAAGGGTATGATTTTACTTTCTTAAACTGCAATATTAACAAACAATCAGCAATTACTTCCCGATATTTCTTCTTATTATATTTATATCTTAAATTTTTTAACAAAGTTTTTAAATCGACATATTCCCTTAACTCTGGAACATAATGAAGCACCAATCGCTTCGGTTCGACATCCCCAATAGTAAACCACATAATATCTGGTAAGTTTTTTACTTGTTCTATTACTTTCAGTCTTTCTTGCACATCCATCGGATCTAATAACACTAAACCTTTATCACGCATTAATTCATTATATTTCACTTGCAAATAAAAATCTAATTCTTCACCTTTATTTTCCGTATCCCCAACTCTTTCTTTGAAATCACTACTTTTTTTCATTAAAAAGCCCGACATTTCTGCAACTAACTTGCCAGCTTCCCAGTTATTTTTCTTTACATAATATTGTAGTAACTCATTATAATATTCTAAATCTACTGAAAAAGTATCATTTTTAAGTTTAGCTAAAATACGCATTGGCTCAATAAAGGAAAGATCATTTTCGAGTTGACATAACCTTATATGATTTAATATAAATTCAAAATATTCTTCTTTATGAATATCTTGCAAATATCTTTGTAAAACCTTATTCACCAAAGGCATATTGCCACTAAGTAAGACATTTAACAAAATAGTAACTAAATCTGGTTTTGCTGCTTCTTTCTTTTCCGATTCTTGAATAGTCTTAATAAGATTACAAATATCTGTTAACAACATATTGAGCAAAGGATTTATTTTTTGTTTTTTATCAATTTCTAAAGCCTTAGCAAAATCATTGGCATTGATATAATCAAAAATTGTCCCATCTTCTTTTTTCTCCTTACTAGGAATAACTCTAGTTTCCAGTATATTAACATAAGTTCTAGCTAAATATAGATAAATAAATTCCAAACGATTCAATGAATAACGATCTTGCTTTAATTCTAAAAGACCAATAAAATCTCGATATTCTCCTTGTTCCCACAAATATTTAAGTGTATCAATCATTTTATTCTGTACATCATGTAACAATCTACCAAGCACAAAATCTACAGATAAGCCTGTTTTCATTATATATAAATTTTTAGAAGCATAAGACCACTTGCCATTAAATATAGCACCTCTTATTTCATTCATTTTTTCTTTATCATTATACCTTCTATCATCAGCATCTACGAGTAAATCTTGAACTTCCATCTTATCCACTAGTTGTTGATATTTCTCTGGTAAATCTATAAGAAAACTAAGTAAATATAAATAACAATTATAATCTTTTTGATATTTTTGATTATTTCCCTCAATTAACATATCTAAAAATTGAACTGCATTTTCATAATTTCCTGCATACACTTCTGAAAAAAATAAATTATATGCTGCTAATTGATGCTTTGCATCAATTTCTAAACAACGCCGAAAACAATTTTTAGCAAGTTCTTTATCATCATGCCAAAAATCAACCCCATACTTATACAAGTCTTTGACATTAATAAATTCATAACATCCTCGCTTAATTCTCTTGATCATTCCAAGCTCAATTAACTCTTTGATTGCTTTAGCATTATACCCCCACATATTTAAATCATGTGTAGTAAAATTTATCCCCTTATCTATTACCTTTTCATATAGCATTTTCAATTTTGCATCCATATTCTACCTCACATACTCTCATAATATCATAAATAATAACAAAGAAAAAGAACAAAATAGATTGTTCTTCTAAAATTCTTTCTTCAAATATATTCTTTTAGATACAAAGTACGATCCCATCAACAATATAATGATAGCTAAAGGTAACAAAATATAATAATATTTATTAAAAAATTCAATAAAACCAGTAGCATTTTCTAAATCGACACCTGTAAAAATGAAGCCAAGTAATGCTGCAATCGCAAACACTCCTACAAATAATCCAATCCGTCCCTTTTCTACTCCAAATTTAAATATTAAAGGAAACATTATTGCTTCGAGTAATACGATAGAAAATACACAACCTAAAATCATTCCAAACATTTCAAAGTAATTTATATTTTGCCCAATAATCCCCATAATTACTGTGATAACAACAGTTACCAAAAGAGCAATTAACCATAAAATTACACTCGCAATATACTTTGATTTCACTATATTTTTTCTAGAAATTGGTAACGCTATAGCATATGCATCCCATTTATTATATTCATCATAACTAAATGTCGTAATAAAAACCATCATCGAAACAAACACTGGCACAATTACTATAATATTATTTTCTTGGAAAGCCAATACCAAAAATACTACTAAAAATAATATTACTTGTCTTATATTACCTTTAATCATGAGTAAATCTTTTTTTACTAAACCTAACATATTTTATCCCCCTTTATCATTAATACCATTAAATCCTCCAATGTAATTTTATCAACAACCATATTTTTATACTTTTTACTTACTTTATTTCTATCGCTAACTAAAATTTCATAATTATATTTATTCTTTTTATATGCCATATAATCACTTTTATCTATCTTGGCAAACTCATCCAAATTACATTTAAGTATTCCATAATTATCTAGTATTTCATCTCTAGTTTTATTTATCAAAACTTTTCCCTTATCGATAAATACTATTTCATCTGCAATATGTTCTAAATCACTAGTTATATGTGTTGAAAATAAAATTGTATGTTCATCATCAGCAATAAATTTTAAAAATATATCTAAAACTTCATTTCTAACCACAGGATCTAATCCACTCGTCGGTTCATCAAGTATTAATAATTTAGGATGATGAGCAAGAGCAGTAGCAATCTCTAACTTTTTACGCATTCCTTTTGATAATTTTTTAATAATACTAGTAACTGGTATATTAAATTCTTTTAGATAATCATAATATAATTTACTATCCCAAGACTTATATATACTTTTCATCACCGAATCAATGTCCTTAGCATTTAATACCTCCGGAAAAAAAGTATTATCTAAAACGACTCCAATATCCTCTTTTATAAGAGTTTCATTATTTTTTATATTT
>DVHV01000001.1 GCA_018711775.1 Candidatus Onthocola stercoravium
CTGCTTGTAAGGCAGGTGCTCTAACCAACTGAGCTAAGCGCCCGTATTAACTCCCGATGACAATTCAAATTATATCAAATCATCGAGCGTTTTGCAATGCTTTTTTAAACATTTTTAATAAATTAAGTTATTTTTTTTAGCATATGGCAAAAAATGATCTCTAATTGAAGAAGAAATATTATAATTTTCCCCTAATTTATACCAATGATAATGCAAAATTTCATCATTAGTAGTTAATGGTACATCTATTTTTCTCTTACTCAAAAACACTGTCATTTCAATTATTTTATTTGGATCACTAGCAGCATGTTCTTTAAATGTGAATAGTTCTTCCAAATCATCTCCTGTAATATTGAAATTATTATGTATTTCTTCCCCAACTTCTCTTATTGCGGCTTCTATTAAAGTCTCTCCTTCTTCAACTCCACCACCAACAAATGTCCATGAATTTGTTTTACTACTTCTATGTGATTGAACAATCAATAGTTTTCCATTTTCAATAAATGCAATACCCACTACTTTTTGCATTATAAGTAATTATCCTTTCTACTTTCTTCATTAATATATACTCGAGGTATATTTCTATTTAAAATACTCATCAAATAATATCTATTAGTTTTAAGTAACACTAAAAAATCATAAATTCCACGTTCTTCATTAATTATATAAACTTTATCTCTTTCTTGAACTCCACCATCAATTTCTACAATTAAATGATCAATATCATCCGCCAAGATATTTCTTTTAAAATTATTTATCCCTACATAATTAATAGCTTTAGTAATTCCATCCTTATGTCCAATGGGGACAACTGCTACTATCATATCATTACGAGCAACATAATTTCTTCCCACTAAATCACCTTTGCTAACTTTACCTATACTTACAACTTCACTAGTAATAGTAAAAATAAGTTGTAAATCTATATTTGGAAATTCTAAATCACCATAACGCTTTTCCACATTTTTAATTCGCATATTAGTAAGCCAATCATCATTGATATTTTCCTCAATTCCAATTAAAGCTAAGTCAAACCTAATTCCGTTTACATAAGAAAGTTTTTTATGATACATAATTGGTTCATTTAAATGTATCATAATATCACTGTCAAGGAAATTTCCAATTATTTGATAAAAAGCATTTATTTGCTGATAGTAATATTCATCTTCTACCCCAATTGTTGTTAAATCGGTATAAATCCCTACTAACTTTAAATGTTTTGTGCTCCTTATAATTTCTACTGCTTCATTAAGTTCTAAATTATTCTTAAGGCCAATTTTATTAGAACCATTATCGATTAGAATTTGCAATTTCAAATCATCTTTAATATCTAAACAAGTAATACTTCTTAAGTACTCTAAACTAGTAATAGTAAGTGTAATATCATTATTAATAGCATCAAATACCTCCTCTTCAGTTACCCAATAATTAACTAAAACAGGAACTTCATTATTATATTTTCTTATTTCTAAAGCATCTTTAATCGGACCAACTAAAATATAATTAATTCCATTATTTACTAAAGTATTAACAATGCTCAAACCCATACCATAAGCGTTATCTTTTAAATTAGCTATCTTATACGTATAATCACTGTAACTTTTACATAAAAATTTAGTATTACTTTTTAACTTATTTAAATCTATTTCCATTAATGTTTCAAATTTCATAATTACCCTCTTAAAATTTATTATAGCATTAAGAGCCATAAAGTTCTAGTAATCTTGAATAATTTTAAAGAAAAAAGTCAAACTTTGTCGATATCTTTAAATAGCTAATTTTTCCTAACTGATATATAATATATTTTATGAAAAAAATTTTTGAACTAGATAAATATCAACAAAAAGCAGTAAATTCTTCTGGTAACATTCTACTAATTGCAGGTGCTGGAGCTGGTAAAACATTTACAATTACTAAAAAAATTGACTACTTAATCAACAATAAAATATGCAATCCTGAAGAAATACTAATAATTTCATTTACCAACAAAAGTGTTGCAGATTTACAAAAAAAGATTCCCTATAATTGTTCAATTTTAACATTTCATAAATTAGCCATTCAAATACTTAAAGATTATAATCAAGAATTTAATTTAGTAAGTGATAACTATCTTGATTATGTTACTAATGAATTTTTTCAAAGTTTAAATGATTCTAATTTGATTCGAGAAATACTTTTATATTTTAAAGAATATGACTATGCTAAATTTTTAAACACTTATAAATATAAAGAATTTACTAAACTAATTATAAATATAATACGAATTTATAAAACTAATGGTTGTACTATGGATGATTTCAAAAAAATATATTATAAAAATAATTTTCTTAGTAAATATATGTATATCATTAATACTATATATGAGAAAGATAAGAAAGCCAATAATAGTTATGATTTTGATGATTTAATTATTAAAGCAACTGAAATGTTAAATAAATGTTATCGTTATAAATATATTATAGTTGATGAATTTCAAGATACTTCTACAATTAGATTTAATTTAGTAAATAAATTAAGGATATTAAATAATGCTAATCTATTTGTAGTTGGTGATGATTATCAATCTATCTATCACTTTTCCGGCTGTAATTTAAATTTATTTTTAGATTTTACTAAATTAGTTCCAAATTCCCAAATTTTAAAACTCAAATATACTTATCGTAATAGTCAGGAATTAATTGACATTGCTGCTAAATTTGTAATGAAGAACAAAAAACAAATATACAAAGATTTAATCAGTAATAAACACATAAATAATCCAATAGAATTTATTTATTATTTAAATCCCAAAAAAAGTTTTAAGAAATTATATCAAAAGGTAAAAAAAATAAATTCAGATATTTTAGTTTTAGGTCGTAATAATAAAGATATTTTAGAATTTAGTGATGAAGCAAATGTTAATTATTTAACAGTACATTCTTCTAAAGGATTAGAAGCGGAAAATGTGATACTTATTAATATGACTGACAAAATTTATGGATTTCCTAATAAACTAAGAAATCACAAATTGCTTGAATGCTTACATCCCAGCGATAAAGAAATATTATTTGCTGAAGAACGAAGACTATTTTACGTTGCATTAACAAGAACTAAAAATAAAGTTTATATAATGGTTCCTATATTTGGAAAATCGGTGTTTATTAAGGAATTAAAAAAGATGATTAAATAAATTTTAACCATCTATTTCTTCAAAACGATATTTTTGAGTAACACTTGGATATTTTTCATGGTCAACAACTGATAAAAATTCATCATAATCTCTTATCCAAGTTTCATTATTATCGATATTTTGATAAACAACTTTTAAAGATAAATCATTGCTATCTTTAGCAACTGCTAACACTTTATAAGTATGTCCTTTAAAGTGTTTGTAAAGGCCATTAATCTTTATCTTTCTTGTCATCTTTTTTATCTTTCTTTTCCTTTTTCTCAGGTTTTGGCAAACATTCTTTACGTGATAAATTAAGTCTTCCACGATTATCGTAGCCAAGGGATTTAACCATTATTTCATCTCCGACAGCTACAACATCGCTTGGTTTTTCTACTCGTTTATGATCAAGTTGTGATACGTGTACTAAACCTTCACATCCTGGCCAAAGTTCAACAAATGCTCCAAAGTCTTCAACCTTTACTACTTTACCAGTATAAACTTTGCCTTCTTCGACTTCTCTTACTACATCTTCAATCATCTTACGAGTCTTAGCAATAATGTCCTTATCAGTATGATATATAATTACTCTACCATCATCTTCAAGGTCAACTTTAACTGCATCTTTGTCATTTACTGTTTTAACATTCGATGCTTCAAGAATAATTTTGGTAATCATGTCACCACCACGACCGATAACATCTTTAATCTTTTCTGGATCGATATTAAATGTTTCAATCTTTGGTGCATACTTACTAACTTCTTTTCTTGGTTCAGCGATAGCTTCATGCATTACATCAAGAATTTCTAAACGGGCTTTTTTGGCTTGGGCTAATGCTTCACTAAGTATTTCTTTAGTAACTCCTTTAATTTTGATGTCCATTTGTAAGGCTGTAATACCAGTCTTTGTTCCCGCAACTTTAAAGTCCATATCTCCCATATGATCTTCAAGACCTTGAATGTCTGTAAGAATTGTATACTTACTGCCATCAGGACTAGTAATAAGCCCCATTGCAATACCTGCAACTGGTGCTTTAATTGGTACACCTGCTGCCATTAAACTTAGGCATCCTGAACAAATTGTTGCTTGACTAGATGAACCATTACTTTCAAGTACTTCTGATACCACTCTAATTGTATAAGGGAATTCTTCTTCACTTGGAATAACTTGGGCAAGTGCTCTTTCACCTAGGGCACCATGACCGATTTCTCTTCTTCCTGGAGAACCATATCTACCAACTTCTCCAACAGAAAATTGTGGGAAATTGTAATGAAGCATAAATCTCTTTGAATCTTCAATTCCAAGTCCATCAAGAATTTGATGTTCTCCAATTGCTCCTAAAGTAGTGGTTGCAAGAACTTGAGTTTCCCCACGACTAAATAAAGCAGAACCATGGGTACGAGCAAGAATATCAACACCAGCATATAAATGTCTAATTTCATCCATCTTACGTCCATCAGGTCTAATATGTTCATCAGTTATTAATCTTCTTACTTCCCCAGCTTCAATGCTTACTAAAACTTTACTTACTTGGGCAATTTTCTTGTCGATTTCTTCAGTATCCGCATAAACTTCTTTAAAATGTTCTATCGTATTTTCTTTTACTTCATCGATTTTTGCATACTTTTCTAACTTATCTTTTATTTGAATGGCTTCAAGCATATCCTTAGTTGCGTACTCTTTAACAGCACTTTCTAATTCCGGATCGATTTCCGCTTTTTCAAGTTCAATTTTTTCTACTCCGACTTCATCAATAATCTTTTGCTCAAATTCACATAGTACTTTAATATTTTCATGAGCAAACATCAAAGCATCAAGCATAACTTCTTCACTTAACTCTTTAGCTCCTGCTTCAACCATACAAATGGCATCTTTTGTACCAGCAACAGTTAAGTTTAAATCACTTATTTCGGCTTGTTCTGCTGTTGGATTAATTACAAATTCGCCATTAATTCGTCCAACAATTACTCCAGCAACTGGACCATCAAATGGAATATTACTAATTCCAAGACATAAAGATGAACCAAATAGTGCTGTAATTTCTGGTGAATTATCTTGATCAACTGATAAAACTGTATTGATAACTTGAATTTCATTTCTTAAGTTTTCATCAAACATTGGTCTAATTGGTCGATCGATTAATCTTGCAGCAAGTGTTGCAGCATCACTAGGTCGACCTTCTCTTTTGATAAATCCTCCGGGGATCTTACCAACTGAATATAATCTTTCTTGATACAACACTGTAAGTGGGAAAAAATCACTACTTATCATGTTTTTACCCATAACTGAGACAGATAAAACAGCAGTATCACCATATCTTACTAAAACTGAACCATTAGTTTGTTTCGCAAGTTCGCCGGTTTCAACAACTAATTTTCGTCCATTAAAATCTAATTCAAATACTTTCTTCATATTACCTCTTTTCTCTTTCAAAAAACAAAAAGACACTAAAAACAAGTGCCTTTTTAATTATTTTCTTAAATTTAATTTTTTAATTAATTCACGATAACTTACAACATCGTTTTTCTTTAAGTAGTCAAGTAATTTTTTACGACGACCTACTTTAATAAGAAGACCTCTTTTAGAATGATAGTCATGCTTATGTTCTTTTAAATGTTCAGTCAAGTTATTAATTTCACTAGTTAATATTGCTACTTGAACTTCAGCTGATCCAACATCGTTCTTAGATTTAGCAAATTCCTTAATGATTTTTGCTTTTTCTTCCTTATTTAAAGCCATAATATATCCTCCTTACTCACAAATCGGTTTTAACTGAAGTGATGTCGGAGCAACAAACACTTAAGTAAAAACTTCTATATATATTATATTTTAAAACTCACACTAATTCAAGTAATTATTTTAAAGATGCTAATAATTCATCTTTTTTCATTGCTGAATAACCTTTAACTCCAGCTTCTTTAGCCAAAGCTTTTAATTCAGCAAGTGTCTTAGAACTTAAATCTTCAGACTTTTCTTCCTTTTTAACTTCTTCTTTTTTTGTTTCTTTCTTAGCTTCTACCTTTTTAGGAGCTTCAACTTTACCATCTAAAGCTTTCTTTGCAGTTTCAACTAAAGCAGCGAAACTCTTAGCATCATCAATAGCCATTTCTGCAAGCATCTTTCTATTGATTTCGATACCAGCCTTAGTTAAACCATTGATAAATTTAGAATAGCTTATATCATTTTCACGACATGCAGCATTGATTCTTGTAATCCATAATTTTCTAAAGTTTCTCTTATTTTGTTTTCTATCACGATATGCATAAGCACCACTATGGAATAATTGTTCTTGAGCAGTCTTATATAATCTATGTTTACTTCCAAAATAACCTTTTGCTTCCTTTAATACTTTTCTTCTTCTATTTTTAGAAACATTTCCACCTTTAACTCTTGCCATTACTTATTCACCCCCACTTAGATAACAGATTTTAATCTGTTTCTATCTCCTTTACTTAAAGTACCTTTATTTCTTCTTTGTCTTACTTCTTTAGCTGAATCTTTTCCAGTCTTATGGTTACTTCCACTCTTCATATAAGTAAGTTCGCCATTTTTCTTTTTCATAAATACTTTTGCACTTGATTTATGAGTTTTTTGTTTACATTTTGCCATATTACTTCTTCCCTTCTTTATTTTTTGGTGCTAAAATCATAGCCATTTGTCTACCATCTAATTTTGGTTCGGTTTCGATTACTGATACTTCTGATAATGCATCAGCAAATCTTAAAAGAACATCACGCCCTTGTTCTGGTCTTGCCATTTGACGACCTTTAAATCTAATAAAAGCTTTGATTTTATGTCCTTTTTCCAAATAGCTTTGTGCATTTCTTCTTCTTGTTTCAAAATCTCCAACATCGATTGTTACTGACAAACGATATTCCTTTAATTCCTTATTAGATTCTCTTTGTTTCTTTTGGGTTTCTTTTAATTTCTTTTGCTTTTCATATTTGAATTTATTATAATCCATAATCTTTACAACTGCTGGAGTAGAATTTCCACTCATAAGAACTAAATCTAAGCCAGCATAATTTGCAAGCGTCAAAGCATCTTCGATTCTTTTAAGTCCCATTTTTTCGCCGTTTGGGCCAATTACCATAACTTCTGGAATTTTGATATTCTCATTAATTAGTAATTCATCAACATTTTTTGCTATATTAAAGCACCTCCACCAATTAAAAAATGAATACAATATTTGTATCCATTTTAAAAATCCATAACAATTACTTAAATAATCTTCGGCTTTTTAACCCATTGCTCAACAGCAATCAGGTGGATACAAATCTCTTTCCTTTTTTAACAACACCAATAATATACACTATTATTTTATGTTTGTCAAATAATTTTAAGCAATTTTCACTAATTTTCATTGCTAATTATTTCTTTTACTTTATCTATACTTACTTTTGCCACATCAGCAATTTCTTCAATTGATAATTTATCTTTTAAATTCTTTATCATCTCAATTTCTTTTTGTTCAATACCTTCTTTAATTCCAGCATCAACACCCTTATCATATGCCATATCTACTTCCATATCATGCATCATCTGTTTTTCTTCCTCTTCGCTATGTGGATATATAAACACATCTTCACTATATTTCATCAAAGCGTCACCATATTCCTTTACTATCTCATCATCCGGATAAAAGTCTTCTAACTCATCCAAAGTCATATCAAGCATTAACAAATACTTATATTCATCTAATCCACCATTATCATAGCAAAATTTCTTGATATTGTCTATAAATACATCATATGATCTTAAGTTCTTTATTTTCATTCCCCGATCATTTCCAAATTCATTAATTAATATTGCTTCTTTACTACTTACTTTGCCAAAATTTAAATTTATTTGGATTATATCTGTTTTTAAATCATAAATTTTTTCGTTTTCATCTATTTCTTTTACAGAATATCTATTAAATAAATTTACTAAATAAGCAAAATTTCTAAAGAACTTTACATAATTATAATCATTTGTATTTACTTCAACATTAGCAATAACTCCATCAATTTTTACAATTACATCTATTCTTTTATTTTTTTCTATTTTTTGAGTTTTACCTAATTCTGTATTAATAAACTCTAATATTTCTACTTCTTTTCCTAATACTTGACCAATTATTTGTTCAAGCATTCTTTTCCCTTTTTTAGAAAGCATTACAACTTTAAAAAAATCATCACCTGATCCAACAGCTTCTTTTACTTTTGTCAATCAAAATCCTCCTTCAATATATTAGGAAGAAAATTACTAATTACCTAGGTTTTTATTAGTAATTTTTTCCTTGGTTAATTATGCTAACACATAATTAACACCTAGTACCATAGGAGGTTTTGTCTACTTTTGTCGAATGGGAAAAACGACAAAAATTTGTCGTTATTAGTAGATGTTTTATTAAAATTGTCATGGTGGAGATTACCGTAGGGGTTTAAGTTATCACACTACCAAACGGTAAGGATCACTTGCTGAACCTGTTCCTGATTCTAATTCAACATCTGAGTTTAGGTAAAAGGTAGGACGAATGCCAGTTTTACGATATTTTACACCAAAGAAATCTACACTTCCATCTTGAGTTATATAAAATGCAAATCCAGAAGGTGTGCCTGAACGACGAGTGATTGTCCATTCATCCACTCCCATATACATCCAATTATTATTAATTACATAATTAAGATGCATCATATATTCATTCCAATTTTCTGGGCTTGTGGCATAGCCATAATCACTCAAATACATTAATCCTATTTTTGCATTATAGGTAGTGGACTCCGCAGGACTTTTTATCTCATATTGATATGACGTTTGAACTGTAGCATCCCTATATAAATTATCATAAGTATTTCCGCCGACTTTCCATCTCGTTGTTGCTATCTTGCTTGACCATGTACTTCCTATATTATTCAAATAATTTGTATTCAAGTTTACTGTATTTAATTGACTTTCACTCCATGTATTTACATCAGTATTATTATCATTACTAGATGAACCGCTCCAATAATAACATGGTATATAACTTAAATCACCTTTATAATATTCAGCATTAGGAATAGTTATACCATCATAATGGCTTCCTAGCACACTAATGCTTGCATAATCATATTTTATCAATTTTACCTGATTTCCAAATACTCCTATAATACGATATAAGTTATCACTTGGACATGTTGCTACTGTTGAACCGAAACATACATAATTATTGGGATTTGCTCCACTAAAGCGGTATGAATTATCTCCTGCTTCAAGCGATCTGTATGTACCGACTCCATCGTGTAAGTATAAATCATTTACACCATCGCTTGTATAAACATTTTCTTTAATACAATTTGCAAAAGTTTTTCCACTACATAATTCTGCTAATGTTGGCTCATTAGTCGTTGCACTAACACCCTTTTGTGTAGAAGAATGTCCTGCTGTATCTGTTACATATACTTTGAAGTTATATGTAGTTTCTGGTGATAAATTAGTAAACGTATAACTACTACTTGTACTATTTACCCAAGTACTTCCATTATTACTTGAATAATAATATCTACTTATACTATTACTTCCTCCACTTGCTGTTACATTTATAGTTACACTATCACTTGTTATATTACTTGCTGTTACTCTACTTACACTAGGATTTACATATGTTGTTGCTTGTGTTCTTGTTGCTACTGTTGACGTTCTTCCATTACTATCTGTTACATATACTTTTAAATAATATGTCGTTCCACTTGTTAAGCCATCAAACGTATAACTATTATTTGGTGATGAAGTATAATTACTTCCATCATCTCTGGAATAGTGATAACTTACTATATTTCCATCTCCAGGTGTAGCATTAACTCTCACTGTTATACTATTTTCTGTTGCTGATGTCGTAACACTTATTGTTGGTAATTTATATGTATCTGTTCTGACTGTTGTTGTATATACATTTGATTCTCTTCCTATACTATCTA
>DVHV01000002.1 GCA_018711775.1 Candidatus Onthocola stercoravium
CTGTAAATCTGTTCCTTCGGGTTCCATGGTTCAAATCCATGTCTCCCCACCATTCGATTGCCTCGTAGCCAAGTGGTAAGGCATCAGACTTTGACTCTGACATGCGTTAGTTCGAATCTAACCGAGGCAGCCATTATTATATGATCTGTTAGCTCAGTAGGTAGAGCATTTGACTTTTAATCAAAGGGTCTTGGGTTCGACTCCCAAACGAGCCACCATGAGATTTTTATCCGAACCCATAGTTCGGTTTTTATATATGTCCAAGTTTGAGGAATGGTGTCTTAATGAAAGTACATGATAAATTAGAAAGTATAAAATTAATAAAAGAATTGCAATTAAATTCATTTCCTGAACAATTATTTAAAAAAGATGATATATGTGACATTAAAAAGTTTTTAAACGAATATCCTGCTGAATTTTATGCAATAAGAAGTAAAGAATTTGTAGGGTATAAAAAGAACAATTTTAAAGTTCTTAAAAATAAAGTGATAAGTGAGATTAGCAATTTTAATCTTTTTACAATTAATGTAAGTTCGTATAATTATATATCTAATTTTATTTTAATAGGAGATATACGAATAGGAAGTGAAAATGAAGTATGGTTCATAGGCTCTGTCAATCCTAATTTTACAGGAAAAATGGCTGAACAAAATCCGGATTTTAATTATTCTACTGATATTTTTGATAAGAGGTTAAATAAGATTCCTGGTTTTGATTTAATATACGGATATATTATTAATCATAAACTGATAGATGTGATAGTAGAATTTGCTATCTATGATAAACCAATAGGTGTTTATAATGAACAGATTATTATTTTTGAGATACGCACAGAATTTTAATTGTTAAATAAATGTTAGAAATATGTTATAAATTTGTTTCAATATTCAAAATGTTGCGGTATAATTTGATTGTACTTGAAGTGTGGTAACTAGCCTTCATAGGGGTTCAGTATCTGACCACTAGAGGCACTATTTTGAATACAAGCTTCCATTAAATGGGAGTTTTTTCTTGAGAATATTGTCATTTTATGCAATAATATAAGACGAGGTGAATTAAATTGGCTAAAGATGAGAGAGTTTATACTCAAGAATTTAAAAAACTAAATATGTGTATGTATATTATTATGGGATTACTTTTATTGTTAGCAATTTTGCTTATGGTTACGTCTTGTAGAAGTAATGCTTTAGAAGAAGAAAATGAATATGATGTATCAATGATGCATACAGTTGGAGTATCAGATGTAATTGATATGTTTGCTAATGAAGGAACTTATGTTCTTTATATTGGTAGAGAAACATGTTCTGTTTGTCATGATTTGTTGCCGGCTTTACAAGAAGCTCAAATTAACAATAATTACATTACACAATATTTAGATATTACTCAAGTTGATCGTAGTAGTAGTGATTGGGAAACCTTAGTAGGTCTTCTAGATGTTGAAACTACAACTACTATGGATGAAGAGGGAGTATCTGAAGAAGTTACCAATACATTTGGATATTTCTTAGATGCAAAAGGCTTCACTCCTTGTGTGATAATTATAAGAGATGGAAAACAAATTGCTGGATTCTTTGGTAGTAGGTCTTTAACAAATTTTGAAGATTGGTTAGCAAATTATGGTATATAAAAAGCAGGATACAAAATCTTGCTTTTTTAAGCCTCAAAATCCTCAATTTCTGTTTTACTCTTATGCGGTTCATCAAAATATAGATTAGGGTAGTTCTGTTGTCTTAGGGCCTCAAAAACCATAATTGCAACAGTATTTGAAAGATTTAATGCTCGTACATTATCACTCATTGGTAATCTTATACAATTATCAATATGAGGTTTTAAAATACTTTTAGGTATTCCAGTTGATTCTTTACCAAAAACAAAATAAATATTTTCATTACTATTACTAAAATCAAAATTTCCTGGAGGTTGATGACCATATCTTGTTAAGAAATAAAATTTTCCGTCATTATTTTTACTTATAAATTCATCGTAATTTTCATATACATGCCAATTTAGTTTATCAATATAGTTGACACCGCATCTTTTTAATGTTTTATCATCAATTTTAAAACCAAGGGGTTTAATTAAATGTAATGTAGCATTAGTTGCTACACAAGTTCGCATTATATTTCCAGTATTTTGTGGTATTTCTGGTTCAAATAAAACTATATTTATCATAATTTAATCCTTTCTAATAGAAAATAAAAAGGCTTTTATTCGCCTTCATATTCGTAAATATCTAGCAATTTTTGAAAGTCTCCAGCATTGATGACATTATCATCATCACGGGTAACTGTATCTACTAGTTGGCCATCTCTATAATATAAGATAATTGGAACAGTAGTAATTTCGCTAGTGTTAAATGCATTATTTAATCTTGTCAAATAATTGTCGCTATCCATTATACTTTCTATATTTAAATAGTAAAATGAATCGCTTAATTTATAATCATCAATAATTGGTTTAATACCAGTTTCTAAATCATAAGTATCTTCATTTCCTGTGTAAGTTATTAAAACAAAATATTCTGTAGGTGGTTCAGAAAGTATTTGACTTACTTCATCAAGATTTTTAATTTCTAAACTAATAGTTCCTGAAGAAAGTAGGTAACTTGTACTTAATTTTTCTTCTTCTCTCATTGCTTGAATTCTGTAAATATATATACCAACTATAGCTATAACTAAGATAACAGCAATAATAATATATATAGTTTTACGAGATATTTTTTGTTTTGCTTCAGCAACTTGTTTAGTTTCTTCCTTAGTTTTTTTTATTTCAGTTATTTCTTCGCTTTTTTGTTGTACTTTTTTTGTTGTGCTTTTCTTTTCTGCCATAGATTATCCCATACCTTTCATTAATATATTAACATAAATATTGAATTTTTTAAATTGTTTTTTACATTATTCGTCATCATTTTTCTCTAATTTGACTAAAACTTCTCGTGGTTTAGATCCGTTTTGTGGCCCAACAATACCGCGGCTTTCAAGTAAATCCATCATTCTTGCAGCTCTATTATAACCAAAACGGAATCTTCTTTGAATTAATGATGCGCTAATTTTACCTGTTTGAATAGCAAATTCTACAACTTCATTGTATGCATCATCGTCATCACCACCGGTAAAACTATTACCAACACCACTTGAAGTGTTTTGGCTGACATTTTCAAATTCTTCATCATATTTAGCAGTGGCTTGATTTTTACAGTAATCAATTAATCTTTTAATTTCATCGTCATTTACAAAACAACCTTGAATACGAGTCGGAGAAGAATCTCCCATAGGGAAGTAAAGCATATCCCCTTTACCAAGTAGTTTTTCTGCTCCAGGTTGATCAAGTATTGTTCGCGAATCGATTTGACTTGATACAGCAAAAGATATACGTGAAGGGATATTATTTTTAATAAGTCCCGTAATAACATCAGTAGATGGTCTTTGAGTTGCCACAATTAAATGAATTCCTGATGCTCTAGCCAGTTGAGTAATACGCGTAATAGAATCTTCAACTTCTTTAGATGCAACAAGCATTAAATCGGCAAGTTCGTCGATTATTACAACTATGTAAGGCATTTTAGCCTTAGGTGATTCTGGATGTTTTCTGTTTTCTTTTTCAATTAAATCATTATAACCAGCAATATTTTTAACTTCATTATCACTAAATAGTTGAAATCTATTATCCATCTCAACGACAACTCGTTGTAAAGTAAGGCTGGCTTTTTTAGGATCACTTACTACTGGACATAGTAGGTGAGGTATACCATTATAGTTAGTAAGTTCAACCTTTTTAGGGTCAACTAGGACTAATTTTACTTCATTTGGTTTATAACGCATCAATATTGAAGCAATAATACCGTTGATACATACTGATTTACCACTACCAGTAGAACCAGCAACAAGTAAGTGAGGCATCTTAGTTAAATCCATGACTTTTGGTGTACCCATAATATCTTTACCTAAGGCAGCACATATTTTAGCATCACTCTTTAAATTTTGTGGAGACTCTAAAACTTCTCTTAAGGTAACACTACTAATTGTTGGGTTTGGTATTTCCACTCCAATTGTACTTTTGCCAGGTATTGGGGCTTGAATAATAACATCTTTAGCAGCAAGGGCTAGAGCAATTTCTTTATTGATATTGACGATTTTACTTACCTTAGTTCCTGCTGGAACTGTAAGTTCATATTCTGTAACTGCAGGACCTATATGTATTTCAACAACTTTGGCATTAACTCCAAAATCTCGTAAAACTCGTTCAAGTATTTCTTTGTTACTTTTTGTAAAATCAGTAGAATTCACTTTTTTAGGTTTTAATGGATCAAATATTTCATTAAATTTTGGAAGACGATAACTTAGATCTTCTTCAGTTTCCACATGTTTAGTTTTAGTTTCTAATGATTCTTGTTCAATAGGCTTTTGTTTCAATTCTTCCATGCTAGTAATAATAATTTTTTCTTCTTTCTTAGGAGCAGTTTCTTTAACTTCTGCAACTGGTTTTATATCATCTGAAGAACTAATAGGTATTTCTTCCTCGTCAGTTCTTTCTTTCTTTTTTCTTTTGAATAAACCAAATATTTTCTTAAATATTTCTGAAAGGTTAACATTAAATGTTAGAACAGATGCAAATATTGCTAAAATTACCAATATAACTATTGAACCAGTTTTTCCAAATAAACCATAAAGTAGAGAAATAAATATAGCTCCGATGAATCCTCCACCGATGACTATGGAAGTTGTACCGTTAGTTTCTAAAGCATTACTTGCTCCGATAGTTGAGATACGTTCCATAAAATTATTATAAGTAGCAGTAATTATTTCTTGTGGAGTGCTTTCTTGATTTAGAAATTCAAAATGACTAGCCACTAATAATATTATGATAAATATGTAAATACCAATCAATTTTTGGGTAGTAAATTTGGGCATCTTCCGCTTGTAAAGCATATAAATACCCAATACTATTAGAAAAATTAATACTAACATCCACCAAGTTCCTGCTAAAAACATAGCAAACTTTTTTATAAGTGAACCAATAAATCCAAATCCAAACCCGATTATACCAATAAGTATTAGAATAAGACCGATTAGTTCAACACTGTAGCCGATAGAGCCACTATTTTCTTTAGATTTCTTTTTTTTAGCCACCTTTTATCACCTTTTATAATTATACATGAATATTAATGTTTTTTCAAATTTTTCTGAGTATTTTACCCAAACCACATAGTGAAAAAGTCATAGGATAAGATAGGGAGGAAATGAAATGTTATTTGATGATAATTTTGGTTTTATTACTTATGATTTGTATGGTGACTTATTAAAAAAAGACCATAATCCTAAATTAGTTAGTGTAGATGAAGGCTTTTTACGTGGTAATATGTTCGAATCTGAATATAAGCCTTATAAAAATTATACATGTAAGAAAATAATACCAAGAACAAAAAGAGAAGAGTTGTTATTAGAAATTATGGAGTTATCTTTTGCTATTAACGATTTAAATCTCTATTTAGATTTGCATCCAGAAGATAGCAAAATGTTAAAAAAATTTAATGATTTGGTTGAAAAATCATGTAAATGTGAAATGGAATATGTAAAAAATTATGGAGCATTAGAAGTAATTGATAATACTTCAGATGAAAAATTTGAATGGATTAAAAATCCATGGCCATGGGATAATGAAGGAGGCACTAAATATGTTTAAATATGTAAAACATTTGGCTTATCCAGTTAATATTACTAAAAAAGATTTGAAAATGGCTAAATATATTGTTACACAGTTTGGAGGACCTGCTGGTGAACTTGGAGCAACATTACGTTATTTTTCTCAAAAATTTACAATGCCAGATGAAAAGGGAAAGGCCTTATTAAATGATATAGCAACTGAAGAAATGGGCCACATGGAAATGGTAGCCACAATGGTCCGTCAGCTAATGGCTAATGCTACAATTGAAGAAATTAAAGAAGCGGGACTTGAAAGTTATTATACAGAACATAATAAAGGAGTATTTCCTTGCAATGCTAACGGTATACCATTTGATGCAATGAGTATTGCTGTAACTGCTGATCCTCTTACTGATTTATCTGAAGACATGGCAGCAGAACAAAAAGCCCGCAGTGCTTATGAAAATTTAATCAATTTAGCAACAGATCCGGCAGTTATTGAACCTTTATTATTTTTAAGACAAAGAGAAATAATCCATTTTAATCGTTTTAAAGAATTATACGATTATTATGAAAAATTAGGATACTAATCCAAGGAATAGAAACTACTGAGTAACATATAATTAATAAGGTGATGTAATCTTATTAATAAAAATGTATAAAATGTATTGCAAAATTTAATAAAATAGAGTATAAATTAAGTACAGGAAGAATATTCCGAGAGCAATACTGCTCGCCCTTTTTTAGGGAATGAATTTTATGCAAAATGTAAATTGCAGGATGAAATGCTTTCATGATGAATCCATTAGTCAATTTAATTTTGTACATTGAGCTGGTAGCATGATGAAGCGTAAAAGCGATGAATTTATAAGTCTACCAATATAAGGAAGGTTAATCCCTTCCTTATTGTTTATAATTTTTGGGGGAAAAATGAGTAGCAATAAATTTTATAAAAATTACAAAAATGGCAGTGTTTATCACATAAATTTTGGAAAAACTTTTCATCCAGAAATAAAAAGCAAGCATTTAGGAATATTGTTTACAATAAATAGTACTAATAATATGGTTTTATGTATACCAATGACCAGCCCAAAGAAAAACATTTTAAAAATCTAGATGCATTTACAAAACGGGATTATTTACAACTTAAGTATCCTCACTTATATTATTTAAAAGAGACTGATTCCATTGTTTTAATGGAACAATTTAGAACCATTTCAAAAAGTAGAATAGAATCCCCCTTTAAGAATTCTAATAACCAAAAAGTTGTGTTGTCGAAGTTAGAACAAACCAAATTAACCAAGGCTTTTTTGAAAATTATTAAAAATGTTATAGAATAACTTTTGAAGATTTACATATAATATAACACGTGAATAGCATAGAGAAAGTTAATCTGATGAACTAATAAGTCTATTCATTGGCCAGCATTTTTGCTGGTTTTGTTTTTTCCAAGAGAAATAGAAACTACTGAGTAACATATAATTAATAAGGTGATG
>DVHV01000150.1 GCA_018711775.1 Candidatus Onthocola stercoravium
AGGAATTATATATCTTAGCAGCCCGAATCGTCGTCATGCCATCAATTTCCATTAAATTATCGCGATTTTCTTTAATTTTTTCTAAAGTCTTTTCTCCGAAATGATCAACTATTTTTTTAGCAGTCTTTTCCCCACAGCCATCGATAAAAGAACTCGACAAAAACTCGATAATTGCTTCTTTTGTTGTTGGAGTATCTATTTCATATGAATCAACAACATATTGCATACCAAATCTTTCATTATTAGTATAACTACCATATAAAGTCATACTAATATCGATATTAACATCAGTAAATACTCCCGTTACAGTAATACTTTTATTTACTTTTTCACGCATTAGGGCATCATTAGTTTCTTTCACGCGAAACAAAGCTACTACGTAGCCAGATTCATTATTGTGAAATATTATTTTTTTTAATTTGCCCTTGATATAATTCATAATTCTCTTTCTATTATTTTTCCTATTTCTAAATTTTCATTTAATTTGACATACAAGTAATTACTTGTGTGCCCAAAACTAATACCATTATCGCACGCTTCGATTAAAACATCAACCATTTTTCCCTTAAATTTATCATAATATTTCTTTTCAAGTTCGTTAGATAAAGCAATTAATTTTTTAACTCGGTCCTTTTTAATGTTTTCTGGAACTTGTTCAGGCATTTTCGCTGCAGCAGTACCCTCCCTTAAGGAATAAGGAAATACATGAATTTTACTAAATTCAATTTTTTTAGCAAACTCTAAACATTCCCAAAAATTTTCTTCAGTTTCATAAGGATGCCCAACAATTATATCCGTAGTAATAGAAATATCTGGTCTTATCTCTCTTATTTCTTTTATCTTTTCGGCAAAATATGCCAAATCATATTTTCTATTCATCTTCTTTAATATGGCATCAGAACCAGATTGCAATGGTATATGTAAGTGATTGCAAACTTTTGGATTATTCTTTAACACTCTTAAAAATTTATCTCCTAGTTCAGTTATTTCAATACTAGATATTCTAATTCTTTCTAAATTATCTATTTTGCCCAATTCTTCAATTAAATCTGCTAGATCATGCCCTCTATCATTATATCTACCAGTATGAATTCCTGTTAAGACTATCTCTTTATGATTATTATCCGCTAAATTCTTAGCCTCTTTAATTACAGTGTCAAACTTCTTGCATCTAACACTACCTCTAACATAAGGAATAATACAGTAAGAACAAAAATTATCACAACCATCTTCAATTTTGATAAAAGCCCGGACATGATTAAAAGAATCAATCATCATATCTTCAAATTCTAAGTTTCGATCATTATAAAACTTTGTATATTGTTTTTTAGTTTTTAGAAATTCTTCAATCAACTCAGCAATATGACTTTTATCCTTATTACCAAGTAATATATCTATTCCTAAAGTTTCATATAATTCTTGCTTATTTTGAGTACTACAACCAGTCACCGCTAGAATGCTAGAAGGATATTCTCTTTTTAAATGTCTAATCATCTTTAAACACTTCTTATCAGCAACATTAGTAACAGTACAAGTATTAACTATTAAAATATCACATTTACTTAAATCTTCCTCATAAGAAAAATTATGATGAAGCATATACTCCTTCATCATATTTGATTCATATTGATTAACTTTGCAACCAAAAGTAATAATATTAAATTTCATAACCTTACCCCAATTCTTTTTGTAATTGTTTTAGCGCTTGTAAAAATGCTTCTTCTTTGGCAAAACTGATAACCCTAACATCAACTTTTGGTGCCTCTTCAGCACTTGTTTTAACTAAGTCATCTAAATTAACTTTCTTTACCCACAAATCATCTTTTACTTCTTCATTTTCATAATTAAGTCCATAGTTATTACTACTTTTATTTAATAGCTCATCATAACTTATTATGGCTTTGTCTTCCTGATCTCGTTCATATTCCGTGAAGTTTACTGTAGGTTCTTCTTTCCCTAAGTTTTCCTGAATTTCTCTAACTATCTTCATTTCAGCTGTTTCTTCTTGCTCCTCTTTTTGTTCTTCTTCATTATTAATCTTTATAAAATATATTAGTGTTACAACTAATACCATCAATATTAATACTGCAAAGAAAAAGACAATATCAACAAAATTTAAAGATTTTAAAAATTCCCATATATCAGAAAATAATTTCATTCTCTACCACCACAATACTATTTTATCATGAACGCATTTACTTATTAAGTTTTTATCACTCATTTGACACAACAAGATGTCAAATATTGACACTTATTATATCACTAACTTATTTTTATGTAAAGAAAAAGAGCAAAATTATACATTAGGATAACCCATAATTCTTAAAATATTATTAATATTTATAGATTTCAACTTATTATTTAACTTATTTATTTCTTTTTCTACAGCTTTTGCTAAACTGTTATATTGTCTTTTATCTAAAATAATTTGCATTGCTCTAATCATCATATATAAATTCGTAAGGTTATCCTTTATTACATAATTAGAGTCAATCTCTTTAAATTTTAAAGTGTATTTATCTCTATAGCAAAATAAACGATCATTATGAGTGCAAATATTTCTGATATTGGTTAAGCACTTTAGAATTTGTTTTAACAATATGTCTGATATTTTAAACCTCTTTGCAATTATTTGCCTATCTCTTTGTTTTAACACCCCATAATAACTACTAATAACTCCAAATGTTAATATTTTTGTTAAAACAAATGGTGGAACAAAACCATAATTATCTTTATAATGAGTAATTGCAAGATGAACACCATAATTATGATTAATGCTTTCATTTATTTTATCAACCAAACTTTTTCTAACTACTAAGTTAGCTTTACTATCTAAATTACTAACATTTAAATAATCATCTATGCCATAAATATTAGAAATATGATTTGATATCAATGATTTAATGAAAGATTCAACTTCTAAAGCATATTCTAACATTATCAATTTCAAATTTTTATCAAATTCATATAAAGCATATATTTCTTCAAAAGATACATTGGGAAAATAATTATTATTAGAATCTTTAAAATTATATTTATAACTATTAACTATAGAATAATAAGTGTATTTTTCTAATTTTTTCAAAGCAAATTTTCTATTTTTAATAATAACATTCTTGGTTTCTAAATAATCTAATAATTCCTCATCTGTTTTATATTGCTTCATATTTCCCCCTGAAATTAAAAATGACCTAGGGCTTCGAAAGTTTCCTAGGCACTACTCAATAAAACAATATCAGATATTAATAATATTGTCAATTGTTTTTCAAATTTTTCTGAAATTTCATCAAAAATGCCATTTTTATAAAAGTGGAAATTAAATATTAAAAAATAGGAATTTTATATATCTAATCCAAAAAACATATCGATTTACTATCAAAGTAGTAAATATTAAATTTCATAAATTCAGCTGTGAATAGTAACTCTAATTCATTATAATTTGATATGGATCATCCAAAGTTCCTGTGCCAGTTACTTTTGCTGTCTTGATAATATTTATAACTGGTCTTACTCCCCGAAGTAATGTTCCATCTACATCATCACTAAGTGTCCCATCAGTAGTAACTATAAATGGATAATAATTACTATTTTGAGTTTTAGCACTAGTCATCGTATAATAAGCTGTTTCAATGTCACCATTATATAAATAATAACTGGTATTATTATTCGTAGAACCTCCAGCCATGGCTACTTCATCAGCAGTAAGCAAACCAATTTTACCATTTTCAGAATATCCTAAACATACATAAGTAGGAATCATATTAGTAATAATTCTATTATATGCCGCATAAGAAGTACCATTGGCTTCTAATGTAGTATCATTACAAAACTTATAATAAGCAATATAACTACTATAATCTGTTAAATTTGCATCATACCACGATTCTAATACTTCAACTATATTGGATTCAACAAAAGCATATGATTCTTCATAATAACTACTTATTTCTTCTAGTATACCATCTAAAACTAATTTAACTGAACCGTCGCCATTAATCTTAACAATTTTCCAATTAAATCCTCCGAAAGATACATTATTGTTAGTAACAGCCCCTCTAAAATAATAAGCAGTCCCTAAATCATCCTCTGCCTTTAGTAAACCTTCATCAAGAGTTGCTGATTCTCCATAACTAGTTAATGTTGTATCACTTACATTATTGTTCGCTAAAATAACATCAGCGAAGGTATTTTCTTCATTGCTTCTAAGGCCAATCTTAATTGTTCCTGAATAATTTTCACTACCATTGCTTTTAAAATTAAGAGTATAATTAATTGTTTCATTGCTATTTATTGATACTTGATTATAAATTATATCTGATTTTAAAGTATTACTTACATCCAAATTATCTGATGATGTAAGTTCATAATTCACACCATCAGCATAGACATCCGATAGTTGAATATAATAATATTTTTCTTCATCACTATTATTGGTAACTGAAAAAGCAATTGTAGCATCTCCACTCAAATTGAATTTATCACCATTTATATAGTTAATTGTAAGATCGCCATCAACTACGACGTTAGATCTTTCAACTACTTCGTTATAAAATAGATATCCAACACCAACAGATGCACAAGCAATAAATAAAATAAATATGAAAACTAAAACTGACTTAAATCTCCAACGCATAAAATCAATCCTTTATTTCTTATAATAATTATACTTTAATAAAATAAATATTGTCAATAAATTTGCCAAATATCAGAAATATTTCACCTTTTAGTGAAATATTATAAAACATCACCGGTCATGAAATCTATCTAATCAACTAAGATACAATTAATCCATCACCAGTTACAATAAAATCTATATTAGAATCACCTAGTGAATAATTGTTTCTAACGATTCTTACAACTAATTCTTCACCTTTATATAAATTTCCAGGTAAAATGATCGGTTCCCCATCAACATACATATCATCTGCTATTATCTCCATATCTGGAGCTAATCCACCATCATAGGAAATAGTTACTCTTCCTCGATAAACATCCGCATTAGGATTATATCTTACCCTAATATTTAAATTAGTTATATCTTCATCAGCAACTAAGTGAAAAACTTCAGTAAGCGAGTTCCCTAATGAGGCAGTCCTAACCGCAGATGCAATTAAACGACCAGACTCATCAATAGATACTTCCATAGTATTTCTAGAACCTATGGTATGTGCTAAAGAATATGGCATAACATCAAAATAAATATAACATTTATCAGAAACGTTAGCTTCTACTAAAACTCTTTTATTCTCATCATCCCAAGAAAGAGTACTACCATTTTCACAAGCGGATAACTGTTCATTAAAAACATATCTCTCCTGTGGCCATGTTGTATCACTTGTTACTTGATACTCTCCACTACCTGTTTCTGTTTCATACATCATACTTATAACATTAGTATTAAAATTTCTGCTTTCACTACTATTTTCTAATACAGTATATTCTCTATTAGCCACTCCAAAACATATGATTAATAATAATACAATACAACTACTTAAAACTATTACTTTCTTTTTCATCTAATTTCACCCATTTAATATTAACAGACAAAGCATATATTTCTTGTCGAACTATATCTATTATTCTAAAATAATTATAAAAGAAAACATCTAAAAACATTAACCATATACGGTTAATGTTAACAAAAAGATTCCATTATAAACGAAACCTTATTTTAAATATTTTTTGAAATTTCTAAATTCAGCATTATCTTCTAAATCAGTATTAGCTAAATCTTGAAGTAAACTTTTTTGTTTTCTATCAAGTTTAGTAGGAATAATTATATTGACAACAGCATACATGTTACCTCGTCCAAAAGAGTTCGGAGTTTTTATTCCTTTGCCTTTTAATTTTAACTTCGTATAATTTTGAGTTCCTGGTTTTATATCCAAAATGACATTACCTGTAAGAGTTGGAATTTCTTTCTTACATCCCAATGCTGCATCAGTAATAGTAACTGGCACTTCTAAATAGATATCTGCACCATCTCTTTCAAATAATGGATGTTCTTTTATCTTAAATTCAATAAACACATCTCCATTAGATCCACCATTTACCCCAGCATTACCTTTGCCACTAAGGCGAAGTTGAAAACCTTCATCTACACCTTCCGGAATTGTAACAGTAAGAGTCTTAGTCTTAGATACTACACCTTTACCACGGCATTCATCGCAAATAGTTTCAAAACTTTTACCGGCCCCTCGACAATCTGGACAAGTTTTTTGAGTTTGCATGTAACCAAATATGGTTTGTTGTTGTTCTAATACTCTTCCAGCACCTCCACAAGTTTTACATGTTTTTTCACCAAAGCCACCTTTACCGTGACAACGAGAACATTCTGCTGTTAAATCTAATTTAATATCTTTTTCACAACCAAATGCCGCTTCTTCAAAAGTTAGGTTTAACACTACTCTTATATCTTTACCACGAGAAGCTCTAGTTCCGCTACTACTTCTAGAACGACTTCCACCAAAACCAAATCCGCTGAAAGCACCACCAAATAAATCATTTAAAATGTCATCTAAATTGATGTCTCCCGCATCAAATCCAGAGAAACCACCAGAAGCTCCACCACCATTTTGGAAAGCAGCATGACCAAATTGATCATATTGTTTCCTCTTCCCAGGGTCAGACAAAACTGCATAAGCTTCTCCAATTTCTTTAAACTTTTCTTCAGCACCAGGTTCTTTATTTATATCTGGGTGGTATTGTTTAGCCAGTTTACGAAATGCTCTTTTTATCTCTTCATCAGTAGCTGTCTTACTAACACCCAAGACTTCATAATAATCTTTTTTATTCATCTTTTAACACATCCTTATTTATTAATGATTCCAACTGTTCTAATTTATCTTCAATAAGTTTGAATGCTTTTTTAATTGTTGCAGAATCACTTATATCGATTCCAACTTCAGCAAGAATATTTAATGGATAATCACTCGCTCCCGACTTTAAAAACTTCAAATATTTTTCTTTAGCACCAGGAACGTTATTCAAAATATCACTTGCTATAATTAAAGCCACAATTAGACCAGTTGCATATTTGTAGACATAAAATGGTGTATAAAAATGCGGAATTCTAGCCCATTCATATTTGATGTTTTCATCAATTATAACATTTTTACCAAAATATAATTTATTTAAATCATAATATGTATCACATAAATACTTAGCAGTTATTGGTGTATTTTTTTGATATTCATCATGAACAATACTCTCAAATTCTGCAAACATTGTTTGGCGATAAATAGTTGCTCTTACTTTATCTAAAAAGTTTGATAGATAAACTATTTTTTCTTCATCATTAGTTGCCTTATTATAAAAATAATCATCAATTAATACTTCATTAACTGTTGAAGCAATTTCAGCAAGAAAAATAGGATATTGGGCCATATGATAGTCATTAGATTTATCAGAGTAATAACTATGCATTGCATGACCTAGTTCATGTGCAAGTGTTGAAACAGAGTCATAATTATCTTCATAATTTAAAGATACATAAGGATGAGTTTTATATACACCCCATTGATATGCTCCACTTCTTTTATGTTCATTGTTATAAACATCAACCCAACCATCAGTGAATGCTTGTTTTAAATCACTTATGTATTCTTCCCCTAAAGGAGATAAAGCCGCAATAACATGTTTAACGCCTTCATCATAAGGAATTTTAGCAGTTGGCAACTCTCCTAAATCGGTATATATATCGTATAAATGACTTTTTATACCTAAATACTTATTACGAACTTTAAAATAACGATACATTAAAGGAAGAAAATGATGAACTTCTTCTATTAATTTTTCATATATAGCAGTATCGATATTATCACTATATAAACTTTGTTCTAATGGATTATTAAATTTTCGAACACGGCTGGAAAAGAAATCTTCTTTAATCACACCTTTATATGTCGCCGCTATGGTATTTATTAAACCACCAAAAAACTTATACATTTTATTAAATGCTTGTTTTCTAACATTACGATCTTTACTACTCATAAATTTAATATAATTAGAATTAGTAAGTTCAACTAATTTGTTAGATTCATCCTTTATTTTACCTAATTTTATATCGACATTATCAATACAACTAAATACTTCATCTGGAGTACCAAAAGCATTACCGGCCTCAGCAATAATTTGTTCTTCTTTAGTACTTAAAGTATGACTTTGATATCTAAATATTTTTTCTAAAGTAAAAGCATATTTTTCCAAATCTTTATTTTCTTTTAAAAATTCTTTTACCTTTTCATACGGTATACTTAATAATTCACTTCTGGTAAATGACGTTTTAATACTTGCTTCTTCCACCAATTTATCTGCTTTATTTTTGTATTTCAACCCTAATTCACAAGACATATCTTGATAATGATAAAGATAAGAATAAACATATATTTTTTCAAGCAAATAATCACAACGCATAGAAGTTTCCAAGTATTTTTGTAAGTTTTCGGCATTACTTACAATCATACCTTGCATATTAGCAATCTTATCTAAAAGCATTTTTACTTCAGTATATATTTTTTCATACTCTTCATCATTACTTATAATATCTTCAATATGCCATTTATATTGAGCATCTATTTCGCATCTTTTTACCATTTTGTCTCTCCAATTCCAATAAAGGTTCTATTGCTAGAACCTTTATTACCTTTCATTCATTATTTTTCTTCATAAGTTGCATCTTCGACTTTTTCATGATCATCATCGTTGTTATTATTATCGTCTGATGCGCTATTTGCTTGGGCTTCTTTAGCAGCTTGTTCATATACTTTGCCTGCTAAATCCATAGCAACTTTATTTAATTCTTCAGTCTTCTTCTTGATTTCATCAGTATCAGCACCTTCAAGAGCTTTCTTAACTTCTTCAATCAATTTTTCGGCTTTTTCTTTATCTTTATTATCTACTTTATCTCCAAGGTCATTCAAAGCTTTTTCGCAAGCAAATACACTTGAGTCTGCTTCATTTCTAATTTCAGCTTCTTCTTTACGTTTTTCGTCAGCTTCCTTATTAGCTTCAGCTTCCTTAACCATCTTATCGATTTCTTCATCACTAAGGTTAGTAGATGATGTAATAGTAATTGATTGTTCTTTATTTGTACCTAAATCTTTAGCAGTTACATTAACTATACCATTAGCATCGATATCAAATTTAACTTCGATTTGAGGTACTCCACGTCTTGCTGGTGGAATATTTGTAAGTTGGAAGTTTCCAAGAGTCTTATTATCACTAGCCATTGGTCTTTCACCTTGTAATACATGAATATCAACAGCAGGTTGATTATCTACGGCAGTACTAAACACTTGAGATTTACTTGTTGGAATTGTCGTATTTCTTGGAATTAATACTGTCATTACATTACCAAGTGTTTCAATACCAAGTGAAAGTGGTGTAACATCTAGTAAGACAATATCATCAACTTCACCAGTTAAAACCCCACCTTGAATTGCAGCACCCATTGCAACAACTTCATCTGGGTTAACGCTCTTATTAGGTTCTTGACCAAGTTCTTTCTTAACCAATTCTTGAATATAAGGAATACGTGTTGAACCACCAACTAATATTACTTTATCAATATCACTTGCTTTTAATTTAGCATCTTTTAAGGCTTTTCTTACTGGTTCAAGTGTTGAATCAAACAAGTCACGACATAAGTCTTCAAATTTAGCCTTAGATAATGTTACATCCATATGAACTGGGCCATCATCATTTTGGGCAATGAATGGTAAACTTATACTAGCATTAGTCATACTTGATAAGTCTTTCTTAGCTTTTTCAGCAGCATCTTTAATTCTTTGCATTGCCATCTTATCTTTAGATAGATCGATGCCATTTTCTTTCTTGAATTCAGAAACTAAATAATCAACTATACGAGCATCGAAGTCATCTCCACCAAGACGATTATTACCACTTGTTGCTTTTACTTCAAATACACCATCACCTAATTCAAGGATAGATACGTCGAATGTACCACCACCAAGGTCATATACTAAAATAGTTTGTAATTTATCTTGTTTATCAAGACCATATGCTAAAGCAGCAGCAGTTGGTTCATTGATAATTCTTTCTACTTCAAGTCCAGCAATCTTACCAGCATTCTTAGTTGCTTGTCTTTCAGCATCATTAAAGTATGCCGGAACTGTTATAACAGCCTTTGTTACTTTTTCTCCTAAGTAGCTTTCCGCATCTTTTTTAAGTTTAGCAAGAATCTTGGCACTAATTTCTTCTGGTGTCCATTTCTTATCATTGGCTTCTACCTTTTCACTAGTACCCATTTTTCTTTTAATTGAAGAAATTGTATTTTTAACATTAGTTACTGCTTGTCTTTTAGCAACTTCTCCAACTAATTCTTCATCACCTTTAAAGGCTACTACTGATGGAGTTGTACGATTTCCTTCAGCATTAGGAATAACCTTTGGTTCTCCCCCTTCTAGAACTGCTACACATGAGTTAGTAGTCCCTAAGTCAATACCTATTATTTTACTCATATTCAATCATCCTTCCTTTTATTATCTGGCAAATTATTTGCCCACTCATAGAGTATTTTATTATATTTTCTAATCTCTTCTTTAATCAAAGAGATTTCTCTTCTTTTTAAGTTACTATCATAATACTCGATATTATGTCTCAAAGTATTATCTTCAAACTTAAATCCTTCCGGAATATTTGGTAACTCATAATCATCAGCAAATACTACATATACCGAAGTACCAAATACTTCCGCCCAATAATCAAATGTATCATCATTGATATTTTTGATTATTGCCCGAGGATCATCTTTAAATTCATCTAAATATGCAATATCAACTTCATCTATATCGACGAACTTAATATCATGATGTCCTTCACAACTAGACTTAGTAATATATCCCTTTTTATTCAACACACAAATTGTTTTAGCTATTCCTTTATCTACTGGAATAAAACCATCCGGACTATCACATATTTCCCATGAACTTACATCAATATACCTCATATTATCCATTATTCGTTTACCTTAACCATAGCAACTCGAATAACTTTATCTTTATATGTATATCCTTTTTGTAATACTTCTAATACTACATTTGCAGGTAGATTTTCATCTTTTTCCGTTAAAACTGCTTCCATCTTATTAGGATCAAATTCTAAACCTTCACATTCTATTACTTTCACTTCCATACTATCAAGTATATTAAGTAAATTTGTATAAATCATTTTAAATCCACTCAAGAACTTAGATAACTCATCAGATAAATCACGATCATCAAGACTAATTGCTCGTTCAAAATTATCGACGATTGCTAGCAACTTAACTATTAATTCTTCGCCTTCATATTTGTAGATATTACTTATTTCTTCTTCATATCTACGACGCATATTTTGCATTTCTGCACTAATTCTTAATACTTTTTCATTAAGAGTTGTATTTTCACTCGCTAATTTTTTCTCTATTTCACTTTCTTTACTTATTTTCTTTTTTTCTGTTTTTTTCTTTTCTTTTATATTTTTAACTTTAACTTTTTCTTCAGTCTTTTCCATCTTTTTCCTTTCTGCTATCTAACTTTTCATCGACATATTCAAGCAAACTTACAATTCTTGAATAATCCATCCGTTTTGGACCAATTACTGCAATCGTACCATCTTCACCATTGATGTGATATTTCTTTCTAATAATAGTTACATTTGGGTCAAATTCTGATTCATCACCAATATATATCTTAATTTCATTTTCATCGTCATCACCTTGACTAACTTTTTCAATGAAATCAATATCTTCTAATTTATTAGCAAGTCTTTTAAGTTCTGCAACATCATTATATTCTGGCTGTTCAAATATTTTAGCTCGCCCATTTACATGAATATTACTATTTACAAAACCACTAAAAGCATCATAGAAGATATTATACACTGTTTCATACTGCCGGATTTGTCTTTTAATGACTGGTTTAACTTCCGTTTCTAACCTATCACTTACTTCATTAATCGGAGTACCAACTAGCATTTTATTAATTATTTCACTAGTTTTAATTACTTCATTAACATTGATATTACCTGGAAGATTAAACATCTTATTTTCAACATTACCTTTATCAGTACAAACAACTGCAACTACTTGGGAATCACTTAAAGCTATAATATTTACTTGTAACAAATTATTATCGGCACTGCTCTTACCAAGAACAATACTTGTATAATTAGTTATATCGCTAATTATTTCCATACATT
>DVHV01000151.1 GCA_018711775.1 Candidatus Onthocola stercoravium
CTAATTCTAGATAAATAACTTTCTCTTTTAAGCATTTTTATCACCTATATAAATTATATAATACTAAAAATACATTGTCAAGTTATTTCTCAAATAAGAAATTATTTTATACATATATTGAATTATTTCTTGTTTGAGAAATAATTCAATATATAAAAAATCAAGTACTCTTTACTTGACTTTTATAGGCTATAACTTATTTTTTAGTTTGTATTCTCCAGTAAATACTTCAGTAGCACTACCACGCATGAAAACATGATTGTCACTAGTTAATGTTATATATAATTCTCCACCTTTAAGAATTACTTTTATTTCTTGATCGCGAGTAAATACATTGTTATAAATTGCTGCTACAACAGATGCACTAGCCCCTGTTCCACAGGCAAGAGTTTCACCACTACCCCGTTCCCAAACTCGCATTTTCATAGTTTTATCATCAATTATTTCAACAAATTCGGTATTAATTCGTTCAGGAAATACAGGATTATTTTCAAATAATGGACCAATTTTTTCTAAATTCAAATAATCAATCCCTTCCGTAAAAATGACACAATGTGGATTTCCCATTGAAACACAAGTTATCAAATATTCTTGATTATTTACAACAAGCGGATAATTTATAACTTGCTCTACATCCAAATTAACTGGTATCAATTTAGAATCCAATATAGGTATTCCCATATCTACCGTAACAGATTCTACTTTACCTTGAACTACGTCTAAATTTAAGGTTTTAATACCAGAAGCCGTTTCTATTCTTAAGGGATTATTGTGAGATATTCCATGTTCATAAACATATTTTCCCACACACCTTATCCCATTACCGCACATTTTTCCTTCTGAACCATCAGCATTAAACATGCGCATTCTTGCATCTGCGACTTCACTTGGCATAATAAATATTACGCCATCACTACCAATGCCTTTATGTCTATCACTCATCGCAATAATATCATCTATCATTTCTTCTGGAACTAATTTTTCTTCAAAACAATTAATATAAACATAATCGTTTCCAATTCCATGCATTTTTGTAAATTTCATATTACTTTTTTTCCCTTTGGTTTCTTATTTTCAACTATTTCTACATGAGGATAAGGTATTTCAATACCTTCCTTTGGAAATCTTTTATTTATTGCATAATTAAGTTGATACATGTTTTCAAAAACATCACTATTATTATCTCCCCAAACCCAAGTTCGAAGTTTAATTCCATCATCCCCTAAGTCTAAAACTCTTACCTTAGGAAATTCTACATCTTTATTTCTTCCCTTTGGATTAGGGTGATACAACTTTTCCATTTCTTCTTTCAATATTTTAATAGCCTTATCTACATCTGATTCATAAGAGATTTCATAATCCACTAACTTCACATTTTCATTTTCACTATAATTAAAGTTTTCAATTGTATATGTATTCATTTCACAATTAGGAATTATAACTCTTCGATTATTAATAGTTCTAATAATTGTATGACGCATTGTAATGTCTTCAACAGTTCCACTTACCGCCTTATCAACGCATTCGATAAAATCTCCAACTTCATATGGATTACCTAAAACTATAGCAACACTACCAAAGAAATTCTTTAAACTTTCTTGCGCTGCCAAACCAACTACAACAGACCCAATTCCTAAACCAGATAAAATAGTTACTGAAAATGAATTAAACACATCAAATTGGGTTAAGCAAATTAGTGTTGCTAACGCATAAATAACAAATTTCTTTATTCTTTTAACAAACATCAAAAGAGTTGTTACATTTTTCTTTCTTTTATGTCTAATGGTTCTACTAATTACACTATCAATTACTTTATTTAAAATAAAAGCCACCACTAAAATAATTACTACGGCAATTACTTTATCTAAATATTTTTCCACAAAATTTTTCATAGCACCACCTAATATAATTGTATCAAGAAAATTTTGACTTTACAAATAAATACTGCTATAATAAGTTCTAATTTACAGAAAGGGGTTAAATTATGCAATATTTAAGTGTTGGAACCAATCAAATACTAGCAGATTTACATCAACCAATCAGAAATGGTCAAATCAAACCCACCGGTGGATTATGGGCAACAATTCATGACCCCAATTACCCTAACTATAATCCTTGGATTGAAGTTCTATCAATTCATCCCCACATTTTATTTTACAAAAATTTGCATAGTAATCCTTTTTTACTGCCGGCATCTCTAATTACCTTAAATACAAATGCCAAGATTTTCATTATCAAAACCAAAAATCAATTAGAATTTCTAAAAAAATATTATCCTACCAATGATGATTGGATTGACTTTGAAAAACTAAGTCAAGATTTCGATGGGATTTTCCTTGATTTAGATAGAATTTTACAAAATATATCTCCAGAAGATAGAAGAAAAATTAAAACATTTGCTGTAAGCACATTAATTATATTTAACCTTAACTGTATAAAACATTATCAAAAAGCCACAGTTGATATTGTTCCTTTTGACTTTGAATTCGAAAATGAATTTACTGATTATCAAATAATCATCGATGAAGAAATAAAACATATATCTGATAGTAGCCAAGAGTTTTCATCACTAATTGCAGATATCAAAAAACAAGAATATACCAACTGGCCAATTTCTGAAACATATATAAACCAAAAATATAATCTTTTACTATCGTGCTTTGCAGAAAATTATAAAGAAAAATACCACTACTCAGAACCTACTGAGACTTTAAAACAATTATTAGCTCGCCAAATATCTCGAAGTATTTAATCAATTTTAAATACTTTTTTTATTACCAAACTCATAACATATGCTATTACCATCATAACAACAACTGTTATTAAACTAGTAGGATTTTGAAAACTTTCTACTAAACTAGTACCAACAAATCCCCAGAAATAAACTAAAAATATCTTACTAATTAATATAGCTATAAAGAATTTCTTAAAATTCATATTTACTAAACCAGCAGCAATATTCATCATAAAAGCTGGAGTAAATGGAATTGATAAAATGACAGTAACTTTTGTTAAAGATAAATTTTCAATATAATTCATACATTTTGTTAATAAATCAACATTTTTTATCTTATCTACAACAAAATTACGCAAAAACTTTTTAACTAAAAAATAAGATATTAAACATCCTATAATAGTACAAACCCAAGATATTATAAAACCTAATACATACCCAAAAGCAATAAAATTAATAGTAATAAAAACAAACAACGGAAGCGGGGGAATAATTGATTCTAATACAATAAAAAGTGAACCAAGTAATGGACCATATACTCCCATTGCATCAATAGTATCCATAATAAAATTGTAAAAACTACTAAACACTTCTCCCATAAAAATCACTATTTTTATTATAGTACAAAATAGCTAAAAATACTATTACAATTATGTAATTTATCTAATCACTTGCGTTACATCATATCCCAAATATTCAAGCATAGCAACTACTCTTCTACTAAGTGTCCCTTTACTACAAACAATAAAATATTTTTGATTCTTATCAAGAACCGTTTTATAATTTAAAAGTAATTTATCAGCATACATATTTTTACTATTAGGTGTTGGATTTTTTTTATAATCTTCAGGATGCTGAACATCTATTAAAATCCCCATACTAGGATTATAATCACTTATCATTATTTTTTTCATACCTATCACAATATAATTTATGTTGTAACAACAAAAAAGAAGATGATAAATAACTATTCATCATCTCCAAAAAAATCATCAAAAAATTCATCATCACTAATTATATTGTCACTAACTATCTTACTATCTGAATCAACATTAATTTTGGGTTTTTCATTATTCTCAACTTTAGGATTTTGTTCTTTAACAGTATTCGATATTCCTACATTAAATGGATTTAAAACATTATCATTATTATAAGTTTTTTTATCAAACAAATCATCGTTAAAAAACCTATTAGTTGAAACTTCTTTTTTCTTTGGTAATTCAATATTATCTTCAATATTAGATATATTACCAACATCATTATTTGATAACTTCTTCTTTTCTGCTTCTTGTCTATCTAATTCTTTAAATTTTTCATCTAAATCTTTCAGCATACTATCAATATCTAATGAATTAAAATCATTTTTAGGCATTCCCCATTGATTGTTATTAGTATTAATTCTAGGATTAGCATTCATATTGAAATTATCAAATCCACCAACATTAGGAGTTATTGGTTTAAATGGATTTAAAGAATTAAAATTACCATTATTCATACTTGCCATTTTTTTACTTTTTTCCTCAGTAACAAATTTCTTCAAATCAAATATATCAACAGGTTGTTTAATTCTAGTAGGATACGGCTCTTCTTTTCTTTCAATTCCCCATTCCATTTTAAAGTCTGGTTCTAATTTAGTTCTAAAAGGACTCATTCTAAGTCTTATAATAATAGCTTCAAATAATTTCATTTTTTGTAAATCAGTAATTGAAATAAGAGGTCTAGTAGCATTTTTATCTTTTTCATCTGTTACTTTTACTTCTCCACACATTTTACTAATTTCTTCCAAAGCCTTCATTTCAGTACTAATTAAATATACTAAATTACCGCAGTTACCTTTAATAATTTCTGCAACATTATCACCATATACATCATTAAGTTGGGCAAAGTTTTGAATAATAAATGTAAATCTTATATCCCGACTTCTAGCTGCAGATACCATTGCATCCACATCTTTAAGTGGTGGCATATTGGCAAACTCATCAAGAATAAAGTTAGTTCTAATAGGTAACTTACCACCATTTTCTTGAGCAACATCTATCAATGTTTCATAACATTGTTTAATAAAAATAGTCATTAAGCTATGATAAGTTTTCTTTTCATCATGAATAATCATGAAAATTGCCGTTTTGCCTTCTCCAATCTTTCGCATATCAAAATCACTATAAGAAAGCATTTCACTCAAAGCTTCTCCGGTTGAAAAATTTCTTATCTTTTGTCTAAAAGTTGCAAGTAATCCACCTTTAGTATCATTCGGAGCATTGATAGTACTTGTAGCAAAGATATAAGGTGTTGATTTTTCTCCTTTAAGACCAAAATATTCTTTAATATAATTACTAGTTGCATATCTTTCTTCACCAACTGCACTCATGTAATTAATACTATTCAAATTTACTTCTCTTTCTTTAGCATCTTCAAATAAACCTAAAGCTAACCCTGAGAAATAATCTGCCGCCGATTTTTCCCAAAAGTCTGATTCTGATTTATTACTTGGGTCATACAAAATATTTAATGCTACGTCATTTAGTAATTCAATGGCTTTATCTTGGTTACCACTTGTATAATATTTATATGGAAGAGTTAAAGGATTCCATGAATTGCCTCTCTGAGGTTCACGGAAATTTAAAACTATAATTCTATATCCTCTTTCTTTCAAATAAGAAGCACTATATTTATATATTTCTCCTTTAGGGTCGGTAATAATCATACTTTCGCCTTTTTTAGCTAATAAATTAACCATTGGTTTAACTACTGTTTGAGTTTTACCACTACCAGTAGACCCAATAACTAAATTATGATACTCCCCATTATCAACCCAAATTTCTTTACCATTATTAATTAAAGGAATACCTGCTGCATCTAAAGTATCACTTAATGGATTAACTTTTACAACACTATCTTCAGCTTTTATATCTTTATCACTAGCCCATTTCGAATAACCATCATTAGACTTTCCTTTAAAAATTAATCCAACACCATGACTCCCTTTATCTTTTTTGAATATATATGTAGAAACACTAGAAAAGATTGCCACTAAAACACCAACAAATAAAATTATAGTTATTGGCAAATAAGTACCTGTAAAAGCTTTAAGGGGATTCAAACCATGAAATGTTCCTTCTTGAGCTAAGGAAGACACATTTAAAACTGCTATAGCACAAAGATATAACAACAATACACAATAAATACAAAATAGTAAAAAATCTTTTGGTTCTACTTTAAACTTCACGCGTATCTTCCTTTCAATCAATATTATATAACAAAATCATCATTTATAAAACCATTAATCACTAAAACTTCTTATATAAGTTCCATCAACACAATCATATAAATTATTTTGTGTTTCTCCAACGTTAGAAAAATAGCCTTCTTGCAAAATAAATGAATAAGCACTATTATCATTATATCTTAATATATAATTTAATTCATAAGTTGGATAAGCAAGTATACTTGCTGGGGAAACATCGTCATTAATTATAACCTGTATTTCACCATTCAAAACTACATAACACAAATTAAAATAATAGTTTTCTTCTTCTATAGAATCTAAATTTGAAACATTTACAATTTTATCAATAATACCATTACTATCCAAATCAAAATTAACAACTTCATTAATTGCTAATGTACTACTATTAAATTCATGTCCCAAGATTGTTGTTATTTCAGAAACCTCAATATCTGTTATCAAATGTTTTTCATATGTCGGAACCATTACATTAAAACCATTTGAATACCCCAATAAATTACCATCATATTCTACATATGAATCATTATCATCAAACAAATTCCAAATTGTTCCATATTTTAAATTATAATTTCCAAAGTATTGATGATTTACATAAATTACAAATTCTTTATTTTCAATTTCTTCCTTACTTAATCTATGCCATCTACCATTTGCATATCCCCAATTACTAACATTATCAATGATTAGTATGTCATAATCTATTTCTACAGGGTCTGTTGGATTATCATTACCATTATCATTATCGTTATCATTATCATCACCAATACCAGGATTTTCTTCTATATTAGTATCCTGATTTATATAATAATATCCTAAAAAAACTCCAGATATAACAAGTAAAATTATAATTATAACAATTGAAACATTTTTATTCATCGAGAACCTCCTTAATATGAATAAACTACTATTTGGTCAACTTGACTAGCAGCAATTCTAGAAATTACTCCACCAGCTGGATCTTTAGTCACAAAATAATCACCTTCAGTATCAGTATAAACAACGTAATGCCCTCTTGGATGTGCTGAATTTTCAAAATGTAACAAGATAAATGTATTATCGTTTGAATAATAATTAATCATATTCATAGTATCTGTTGCTGTTTGAGGATGAAGGTTATCAACTAAACGTACACTTGGAGCAATATCTTGTATTCCACTACAACCCCAATAAATTGCTCCTCCTGGAGTAAAACACGAATTAGCATTCAATGCTCTAATAAGATCTCCTGCATCAAAATCTTCTACTGTTACATCAGTACCTGAACAAGATATACCAATAGCAATTGATGTTACTGCACAACCGGAATCAGACATTCTAAGTGATGAATTACCTAAAGGTATTGAACCCCATCTACTATCGCTTTGCGCAAATATAGTACAACCTGGAGCATAAACTTCACAATTATCAGGATCAATACCAAATACTGTTTTTCGCATTTCAGCCATATTTGCTACTTGATACTTAGCATAAGCAGCTTGGTCTTCTTCAGTTGTAGCAACACAATTAGGGCCTCCGCTAGTATCACAATAATTACTACTATTACAAACATTTTCAATTACATTGGCTCTAGCAGGAGTCATATATTCTTTTATATAATCAAAATAATAACAACCTCCGATACCAGAACCACCAGGATTATACCAATATGAACCAATATAAGCATACCTTGACATCATATCATCAACACTTTCATATTGACTTATATTTTCTACATAACCTAAAACACCATCATCAAATGAATCATAAGTAATACAAGCATCATAACCACCAGTATTTGTACATCCCATACCCCAATAATTATTTTTACTTGCTCCGGGTGAAAATCCTTCTAGTATTGCTCTAATAACAACCAATTCTGGGTTAATACCATTACGTACAGCAATAGAGTATATCTTGCCAGCATTTCTCGCAAAAGCAATTTCATCAGGATCAGTACTATCTGCAAAATACTCTTGAACTTTGATAACAAAATCACTTTGTGATAAAGATGTCGTACTTATAGATATTGCTGAGCAATTATCTAAATAAGAACTACTTAAATTATTAGAAATTGAACCACCACCAATAATGATTATTATTATAAATAACAAAACTATTACACCAATTATGGCTAGAATCCAAGGGTTAGCAACAATAAATGCCATAACTTTCATTGCTACTTTACCTGCTACTTTTTTTGCCACAGCCCCCGCTGCTTTGGCAGTGTTTTTAACAGCAGTTTTAGCAACAGTTTCAGCAACAGTTTTGGCTTGATTGATAGCACTTTGATTTGCTTCATTTTCTTCTTGTTGAACTTCATCTGTCATTTCTGCTTGGGGTATATCTTCCGTTTCATCTACATTTTCAGTTTCTTCTAATTCTTCCTCATCTTCAATATTTTCTTCCATAGAAAAAGCACCTAATCGTCTTTGTTGTCTTTGATTAGGATCATAAAGTAATTTATTTTCGTTATTTACTCCTCTTTTTCTATCCAATTAAACCACCTTAAACTAATATCCCCCACCAGATCCAAATGAATCTAATTCTTCTTGGGTAATAACTACTTGAATACGCATTCTCTTATTACCGCAAACAAATAATGCATCGCCTTGATTATAATACTTAATTGATTCTTTTTCAGCTTCATTTAAATCAATTAATTTTGATAAATCTTCAACTGCTTGCTTACGAAGTCCCATAACTAAGTAATATGAAGCATTATCAAATATTGCTTTACCATGCGTAATAATATTTGGAGCAGCAAAGTCTGTTGGTTGTTGTGTAATAATAATTGTACCCGTATTGTACTTTCTGCTTCGTCTTTGAATTTGTGCCAAAAATTCAGCTCCTAATTCATTATGACCAGCAAGTAAAACATGTGCTTCATCAACCATCATTACAGTATTAACATCTTTATCCAAACATAAGCCCCATGCATATTTCAAAATATTAAAGAATAACGCATTCTTAATATTTTCATCACTATTCATAAGTTCTTTTATATTAAATACAATAAAGTCACTTTCAATTTGTAATGTTGTATGTCCTGTAAAATAATATCTAAGTTCTTTAACTAAAGGTCTTATCTTAAGTTCAAGTCGTTCCATTACATCCCGTTCATGTGTTGCATCAGTCATTGATAAAAGTCTACCTTTAATAGTTGCATAAACATCATCAAATGTCGGATAATCAGCACTTGTAAGTTTAGTAAAATCAGTATCATAATCTATCTTATATCTTTTATAAGTATCCTGTAATACTTCACTAAACATAGTTAAAACATCTTCTTCAATACTTGGAGAATAATACTTCATAAATGCTTTAACTTGTTGCAATGTTCTAGTTAAAACTGTATATCCAAGTCCTTGAGCAATTTCTTCTTCATCGGCATCAATTACTATTTCAAGTGGATTAATCATTCCGAAATCTCCACCTTTACCAAGGTCTAAGAAATCTCCTCCAAGTGAATAAGTCATTTCTTCAAGTTCACCTTCAGGGTCAACACAAACAATTTTATAACCATTTCTAATATGTGACCGCAATAACACTTTAGCGGCAGTAGATTTACCAGAACCAGACATACCTAATAAAATTATGTTAGCATTATTTCTATTATTTTCTTTTTTAATTTGATATAAAAATTGATTAAATAATATAACACCACCAGATATATCTACACCAAGTAATGTTGATGCCCCCGGATCTTTAATACTATCAAAAATAAATGGATACATTGCTGCAATAGTTACTGATGGTATTGGTGTTCCAATTCTTTGTTCAATATCTTGCGGTGGAAATATAGGTAAAATTGATTTTAAAGCCTTTTCTTGTTCAAACATCAATGATACTGCTCTCATTCCCAAAGCATCTAAATAGCTTCTTACTTGAATTTTTCTAAGCTCTAGTTCTTCCTTATTATTAGCTGTTATCATCAAATGCATTTGAAAGTCAAATATTCTTGCTTGAGTAGCAGCAAGCATTTGAATAAATTGTTCTAAAGATTCATAATCTTGTCTTATTCTTTCTTGCATTGTTTGATCTTTTTCACTTTGATATCTTACTTTTAAATCAGCAATTTCCTTATTAAGCATTTTTTGTAAAACCGAAAACTCAATTGGTATATGTTTTATTGCCACTTTTACCCCATTAATATTTGTCATATCTGACAAAAAGCCCGGAGCAATATTTCTAGGAAATGCAATTACTGTCATAATGGTAGCATATTTACCACCAATAATAAACTCAGTTGGTTTAAACTCCATTCCTTTTGGAGCAAGTTCACTTTTTAATTTTGCCATATTACATCACCGCCCCAAAATTAGTTTGTTCTCCACCATTCAAGAAGTTATCTAAAAGCATTCTCAAATCACTATTTGATGCCTGTTGCGATTGTAATCCAGCATTTGCCAGTCCACTTATTAAATTATGTAGTTTCTTTTGTACAAGTTCCATTCTCTTTTCTTTAAATAGAATATAATACTCTGTATCAACAACATTATATTCGACACTTGTAAACAAATTAGCTTTATTTATATCTTGCATAATAAGTTTTTTTATTGCATTATTTTGTGCATTATTATACATAAGTTGTAATTGTGAAACATAAACATCTATATCTACTGGTCTATCAGCAATTAATAACCAAAATTCAAAATCAATGCTATTATAAAAATTTCTTAAATTATAAATTGTATTATTTTGACTACCAACATCCATAATGAAAATATTTTTTGGAGTTATTTTTACTCCCGTAACATATGTTCCATCATCAAGTTGAATCATACCATTCATTATTTGCTTCACAGGAAGCCAATCTTCAGTATAATTCAAGTTATTGTTTATCGTCTGAGTCATATTTCACACACCAACCTCTCCAATAATATCTTCTAGCATTAAAGATAAAACTAACAACATTAATAATAAATTGCAATACATTGTGATAATAAAGTACTGGAGTAACTAGAAAGCCCGTAACTAATGCCGGCAGCAAAATTATTATCATTTCAACAGCACTCGCATTTTTAACCAGCATTAACAAAAGTAACGTTAAACCACATCCAGTACCAAACAGTGCTAAATCGATAGGTGTAAAAAATCCTAATATCAACTGTGATTTTTTCGAATTCGCAGGTATTAAATAATTGTTCATTCCTTTTTATCCTTTCTTATTTGCTATCTTTTTCTTTCTTTTCTTGAATCTTTTTTGCTATTTCCGCAGATACAGCACCAGATTTATTTTTAGCGATTTCACTATCACCAAAGAAACTTATTGGGCTCGGGCCATTAGTTCCTTTAAATTCTTTCATTAAATTGTTAATTTTTTCTGCATCACCAGAATTCATAATATCATTCCAAGAATCATCCCATTGAACACCAGCAATACTTTGCATATTTTGAACAAAATCATAAGTAGAATTTTGTTTTTTAAATACCTCAGCTTGGTTAACCACTGCTTGGAATCTACCATCATTAATTACATCGCCAGTTTTATCATTAAGTTTTTCGTTAATAGCTTTAATAGTTGCCATTTTCTTAAGGTTATCATACATTTTAAGTCGCTCTTGTCTAGCAGCAATGGCATCTCCCAATTCTTTAGCAGTTCTTTCTCTAGTAAATTGATTTCTATCAACTTCTGAAGATGCAAGCGAATATAAATCATTGTTATCCATCGAACTATAACGACTGTCATTTTTATACATAGCAACTCTAGCATTAACAGCTTCTTGATATTTTTGAGAATCAAAAACAGTAGAACTAATTTCTTTTTTCTTTTCAGCTTCATAAAGTCCGGCATAATTAGCCACCATTTCATTATCTTCAACATAGCCAGCCATAGTCTTATAGAATCCCATCATTTCATCAGCAGTGGCTTTTTCTTTATTAAGAACTTCAAAACCTTCGCTAAATCCAAAATAGTCTCCTGCAGAACGAACTGCATCAGATACATGACCAGCTCCAACCTTAAAGATATTACCATGACTTGCTTTATAAGAATCTCGTTTTGCTTTAGCAGCTGCTGCACCTGCTGCACCCTTATTAACTGCACCTTTCATATCTTTAATATTTTTAGCACCCAACCCCGCATATCCAGCCCGGACTAATCCAGAACCTGCACCTGCTACAGTAGAAAGTGCACCACCTACAAGCGAGCCAACAACACCCCCAGCACCACCGAGTATAGCCTTTGTTTTTGCTCTAACCCCTTGAGCATTTTTAACACTTTGAGGTATTTTTTTAGCATTATTCCAAACATTTCGTCCTCCAGAAACCGCATTTCTAATTCCAGTAGTAGCAAGCCCTCCAGCAGCACCGCCAATAGCAAAAGCACCACCCATGGCAAGTTTATCCATAAGTCCAAGTTTCATACCACCTGTATCTAGATTTAATAATTCCCCAAGTAATTTTGGTGCTTGTCTAATAAATATTATTACTCCCATTATTAGTAAAGCATAAGTTATATTTTTTTGTGCAAAAGATAAATCGCCAAAATTTAAAGAACTAAAATTATCCTTTATAGTAACTATAATAAATACACCAAGATACATAATAGCAATTCTAATAAACACCTCTAAGAAAATACTAATTACTTGTCTTACCCATTTAGAAAATACATCCTTCATCTTACCACCAGGTATAACACGACATATCACTGGTATTGGAGCAATAATTTGGTAAAATGCTAATTTAACAACACGTACTGCCAAATCAAAACAAAAATTAAGTAGTACATAAAGCAAGAACCCTCCCGCAAGTGTTGAAACAAGTGGAGTATAACTTATTTGATTTTCAGCAACTGCATCACTAAACTGTGTAAAATTAGTGAAAGAAGCCCCATCTAAAACGTAGTTTTCAATATCCGCTAAACTATGTTCTTCATCGCCCCAAGTTGAAGGTAAATACCAAGTAAAATTTGAAGACATAATATTTTCTTTACAAGCATTCAATTGTTCATCAGTCAATTGATCACTTGCACCATCAGTACAAATAATTGCATTTGGATAGAAAAAAGCATTAAATACACCTAATGCCATTGTCTTACCGGCACTAGTATTATAAGTTTCCTCATTAATTTCATAATTATCTCCTAATATAAGCCTTGGAATTGTTTCATTATTTAGAATTACATTTTGAATATTATATGCTACTGAAAAAACTGTAGGTAACAAAACAATAATTACTAAGGAAATTATTACATTTTTAATTAAATTAGGAAAAGATGCTTCACCTTTAGCAAAATCATCTGGGCTTATAACCGCTCGCAACAAAGAATATGCTAAAACAAAAAGCATAAACAATCCCAAAATTACATAAATTCTATCAACAATTTCGTTGTAATCACTTTGGTCAAAAATGTTTATTCCCGCCAAGAAATCAAATATATCATATACATAATCTATTAAATTATAAATGGCTCCATCTATTAACAAAAGTATATTATAAACTATAGACATTTATATCACCTACTCAATTCCACAAGTACCATAAGCTCCAATTAAACTCATGATAAAATCTACTATTATTGGTAAGAAAAACAATAGCACACAAAATATAAATCTTTTAACAGTAGTAACTCCAGCTTTTTTTAAAGCATCTTTATCATTAGAAACCAAAGCTTTAATAAAATCTACAGTACTTAAAATTAATAGTGCTGCAATAGCCACATATTTTATTATATTTAAAATCCATTGCATCCAATAAGCAGTACAATCTGGATCTTCGGGAGAACCAAAATAAGATACACATCCTTCACCATCAAGATTACAAACCCCGTTACTTGCTGGAGCAAAATATCTTTCACTTTCAAAAATATTTTCTTCTATAACACTTGCATTCGCAACTTTTTGAAAACAAAAAAAGGATAGAACGACCATACAACATAAAATTATAGTTTTATTCACAATTGTCATATAATCACTTCCATCCTACCAAGGACTTCCAGCATCCCTAAACATTTATATTAATAACATTATCTTATAAATTGGCAGGGGCGGAGAGAATCGAACTCCCATCAAAAGTTTTGGAGACTCCTATGCTACCATTATACCACGCCCCTAAAAAGTCTTGGCATAAAAATTATAACACACTAAATAAACTTTTACTAGTATTTTACATATATTTTTGTACAAAAAATTGCACACCTAACGACCCAAGTTACATAAAATAAATTAGGTGACAGATATGATAATAAATTATACAGATAGAGAACTAGACTTACTTGCCAGAATCATGCGGGCTGAAGCACTTAGTGAAGGTGACCTCGGCATGTTGATGGTAGGAAACGTTGTAGTCAATCGTGTTCTAGCAGATTGTCTGACTTTCAAAAATATAGATAGTGTTTATGATGCAATTTATCAACCCAATCAATTTGTAGGAACTGATTCTTCTTTATTTAATGCCAGTGCCACTGCATTTGAAAAACAATTAGCCCAAAGAATATTAAATGGTGAATATTATTATCCAGCAACAAATGCTTTATGGTTTTATGCACCATCTGGCAATGGTAATTGTAAATCAACTTGGTACGACCAAAAGTTAGCTGGAAGATACAAGAGCCATTGTTTCTATAATCCTGATCCAGGTATATGCCAAGAAATACATTAAACTTGCAAAAATTTCAGGATACTGTATAATGGGTATAGATAGGTGATTATATGTTCTATACTTATTTTTTGTTATTTATAATTTATTCATTTATAGGTTGGCTACTCGAACTTGCTTTTTCTTATATCCAATTAAAAAAAGTAGTCAACCGAGGTTTTTTAATTGGTCCTTATTGTCCAATATATGGCGCCGGTTGTTTGCTATTAATAATTTTACTATCTGATTATGCAGATAATATTCTTGTATTATTTGCCCTATCAATGATCGTCTGCTCTATACTAGAATATTTTACTAGTTGGATAATGGAAAAAATATTTAAACTTAGATGGTGGGATTATACAAACATGAAGTTTAACATCAACGGAAGAATTTGTTTAGAAACAATGGTCCCATTTGGTATTGTTGGAGTATTAGTTGTAAAATATATCAATCCTTGGTTTTTAGATATAATTAATCTTATCAGTCCTCATACTTTAACAATAATTGTAATTATTTTAATGAGTTTATTTATTATCGATGTTTTAGTTTCTTGTAACGTAGTCTTCAACTTAAAAAATGTAACTAGAAATGTAACTA
>DVHV01000152.1 GCA_018711775.1 Candidatus Onthocola stercoravium
ATCTAATAAATTCAAAAAATGTTCAGCACTTATTTGATTATTAATTACTTTAATATCAAAATAAAAGGAATCTTCATTAATATTATTAATAGCATCATCAAGATCACAAAACTTTAATATTTTGTAAGTTTCTGGGCAAAAATCTCTAGAACTTAATAATTTATACATCAATAATGCTCTTTTTGTTTCTAATTTCATCGATTTCCTTTCTTTTTATAAAATGCACAGTCTTTACAAGTTTTAGTTTTTAAGGCATCGCATTTTACTTTAGATCGCCATGCGAAGCAGTCTGTCTTATCATTACTATCAACACTTACTACTTTTTTGTTATTTTCTTTCATTACATTTTTCCCTTCTTTCTACTTTCAGAAATTGCAAATAATACATAATTTAATTTGCAATGTTCAAAATCTACTTCTGTTTCAAAATAAGATTTCTTGTATGGTTCTAAATGCCAATAATACTGCTTATCTTTTTTAATGATACTAATAACAAACTTTTTTCTTTTATATTTTACTATTAGAGTAGAATCTTCTAAATTCCAAGTTATTTTATGTCCCATTTTATAATACTTATCTATTATTTTAGAATCACTAATAAAAGATTCAAGTTGCTGTATCATCAATTTAGGTATATCTCTCATATTTGATCTACTTTAAAACAACCTATTAAAGTATTTACTCATCACTCCTTTCTTAAATTTGTTTATGGGGTGATTAGTTAAATTTAACTATACAGTCTAGGTTGTGGTTATATTCTAAATTAAATCGTATCATATTAATAGTAGGTGATACGATGAAACTCAAAACAATATTGGGTAAAAATGTAAAATATCATCGTTATAGAAAAAATTACACTCAAGAGAAATTAGCAGAACTTTTACAAGTAAGTCCGAATTATGTTGGCAGATTAGAACGAGGTCAACATAGTCCATCACTTGAAAAAATAGAACGAATTGCTAAAACTCTAGATATTAAACCTTTTGAATTGTTTTTAGAACGAGATGATTTTAACAATTTACCAGACCGAGTTAATTTAACTAATCGTAGGAAATAGCATTTGTAACGGTTTGCTATTTCCTATTTAATTATAACACAGAAACTGGTCAAACTGATAAATTTGTTACACATTTCAGTCAAAAAGATAAAACACCTACTATTAATGAGAAAATTATTGTAGGTGGTGAATAATGTATTTAAAAAATTTAAAACTATTAAGAAATGAAAAAGAATTAACACAAGATGATATTGCAAAGTATTTAGGGGTTAGTAGAACAACATACAATAACTGGGAGCAAGGAACTGTTCTATTACCATTAGATATTGCAGATAAATTATCTGCTTATTATAAAGTTAGATTATCTTGTATTTTAGGTATAGATAATAATATCGAATATAAAGATAAAATAAATAAAATGAATTATGATGTTTTGTTAAAAAATATCAATGAATTAAAAATCAATAATAAGAATACCTATGAAGAAATTGGTACTTATTTGAAATGCACTCGTGCTAGTTGTCAAAGATATTTTAATGGTATTATTAAAATTCCTATTGATAGATTAATTTTATTATCAGAACTATATGATGCTGATTTAGATAAAATGTGTGGTAAATAATTAATAACCAGTCGGATCACTATATAAGATTCGATTTTTTTATGGTATAATTATTTTAACAGAGCGATAAATAGTAATTTATATAAAAGATTGGAGTAAAACTATGAAGCAAATATTTGAAAAAAACGAAACTTTATTTTGCATATTATTAATTTTATTGTATGTGATTATCAATTCATATTGTATGCAAAATTTTGGATTAACTGATTATAGAAGTGCAATTATTAATACTATTTTTTCTATTTTTTTAATTGTGCTTATGATTATTTTAAAAAGAACAAAATACTATGGTCTTACAAAAGTTAGAAATTCAAAAAAATATTTATTCTTCATTCCATTAATCTTAATAGCAACTGTAAACTTGTGGAATGGAATTAATATTAATAATAGGACAAATGAAATTATATTTTATATATTAACTATGATAAATGTTGGATTTATTGAAGAAATAATATTTAGAGGATTTTTGTTTAAAATGATGGAAAAAGATAATATTAAAAGTGCCATAATAGTAGGTGCTTTAACATTTGGTATTGGACATATAATTAATTTGTTTAATGGTGCAGATATTATTCCAACATTAATGCAAGTATGTTATGCAACTGCTATTGGATACTTATTTGTTATTATATTTTATAAAAGCAAGTCATTAATTCCTTGTATAATAACACACTCAGTCACTAATTCTCTAGCAATATTTAATGTTGAAAACACCATATTAACATATATTGTTCCAATATTTTTAATAGTTGTATCAATTAGTTATGCAATTTATATAAATAAAATCGTTAAGGATTAACACAAATTACAATTTATAGAGTAGATAATTATGGGCTTATCAGAAATGGTAAGCTCTTTTTTTATATCCAAAATAGAAAGAGGTGAAAGAATTACAATCACATTATCTCTTAATAATCATTTAAAATATTTTTAATTTGATTGATTTGCTTAGTAATTAAATTAGAATAATCACGATATCCGAGAAAATCCATTTGTCGTTTTAATAACGATAAATCTTCAATTATTTTTAATAGTTGTACTCTTTCTTCTTCTAAATTGCTTTTAGTTCCATCATCATTTGCATAATCGTTAATTAATTTTCTAATAAAGTCAGACTGTGATAGTCTGGCTTTATTAGATTTTTCTACTAGCATTTGTTTTTCATCTTCATTTAAAAATACATTAATTTTAATATTTCTTTTTCTCATAATCAATTTTATCCTTTCAAAGTAAGGGTATGGGAGTTTCCCATAATAGAATTTGTACGGGAGTACAAATTCAGTGCTGGCTAGGACATAAAATTTAATTTGTACTCACACATTTTTAAAAATAAAGTTTAAAGGACTGCTCGCTTTGCAGTCCAATTTTACATATGAATAAGTTCATTTAATATAATTTCTTCAGATACATTTTTGTAATTATTCATTAGTTTTGCCCATTCTAGTTGATTAGCTTCTTTACTTTTTTCAGATAGTAATTTATCTGATTTTTTTAATTGTTCCATTAAATTATTTAATTTATTTTCACATTCATCACTGACTGAAACAAGATAATTAATTAGTTCGTTTTTCATTAACAGAGATGTATAAAGTGTTTTGTTATTTTGTTTCAGATAGTGCAATTTTAGTAATCCATATTTGTTAATTCTTTTATATTTTTGATTTTTAATAGTT